>NZ_JBHTSA010000062.1:0-49769 GCF_042795405.1 Streptomyces sp. NPDC056480
CCGTCGGCCTTGTAGTCGACCAGGGTCGAGAACAGGCCGGCCATCACGGCGGAGCCGTTGGACTCCATCGTGTCACCGGTGAGCAGGGGCTTCTCGGGCTCGCCCAGCTCGACGGAGAAGATTCCGTTCGGGTCAACAGCGCCCTTGGCGTCGCCGCTGTCGCTCTTACCCCCGCCACAGGCGGTCGCAGCAAGGGCAACGATGATCGCGCCCGTTACCCACTTGGCGCTCTTGGCACCGCGCATGGGTTCCTCCTCATGAGTCCACTTTTGTCACTACAAGAGGGGCACTCCGAGTTCTGCCGACACCCCTGACGGCATTGCACTCAAGTGCCCCGAGTGTGCTCGTGAGTCGGCACTCCCCACAGTGCGTGACCCATTGACCCGAGCTCAATGGAGCCAACTATTAAGTACGTCCGGGCTGTAAACCACACTTAAGTGGTCTCGTTTTGACAACATCACCACACCCCCGGATACCGAAATCCGGACAAACTGAGCACAGACAGACACCCCCGAAACGGACCGTTAACACACGTACCGGAGAGCGATGGCCGATATGCGGACACCGGGCCTCTGAAATGGAGTTGACGGAAGTTGACGAAAAGCCCGGACTCCCACAGTCCCTGTGGGGGTCCGGGCTCCGGTGCCGACGTCGCGTAGAACCGAAAGCGGGGTAGATCACAGGATCGTGATCTACCCCACTGTCATCGGCCCATGCGGCCGAACTCAACCGATCTTCAGCCAGCTCGAACGCACTGATTTCGGCCAGTTCGGCCGTCTCGACGCCGCGGCCGGCCTACGGGCTCGGTTCAGCCGTTCTTGGCGCGGGAGGACGCCCGGCCACGCGCGTTCTGGTCCAGGATGACCTTGCGGATACGCACGGCCTCCGGGGTGACCTCGACGCACTCGTCGTCGCGGCAGAACTCCAGGGACTGCTCGAGGGAGAGCTTCCGCGGCGGGACGATCGCCTCGAAGGAGTCGGCCGAGGAGGAGCGCATGTTGGTGAGCTTCTTCTCCTTGGTGATGTTCACGTCCATGTCGTCGGAGCGCGAGTTCTCGCCGACGATCATGCCCTCATACACCTCGGTGCCGGGGTCGGTGAACAGGACACCGCGCTCCTGGAGGTTCGTCATCGCGAAGGCGGTGACGGCACCGGCGCGGTCGGCGACCAGCGAACCGTTGTTACGGGTCGTCAGCGTGCCGAACCACGGCTCGTGACCCTCGTGGATCGAGTGGGCGATGCCCGTACCGCGGGTGTTGGTGAGGAACTCCGTACGGAAGCCGATGAGGCCACGGGACGGAACGACGAACTCCATGCGGACCCAGCCGGAGCCGTGGTTCGACATGTTGTCCATGCGGCCCTTGCGGACACCCATGAGCTGCGTGACCGCGCCCATGTGCTCCTCGGGCACGTCGACCGTGAGGCGCTCGACGGGCTCGTGGGTCTTGCCGTCGACCTCCTTGGTGACGACCTGCGGCTTGCCGATGGTGAGCTCGAAGCCCTCGCGGCGCATCTGCTCGACCAGGATGGCGAGCGCGAGCTCACCACGGCCCTGGACCTCCCAGGCGTCCGGGCGCTCGGTGTCGAGCACGCGGAGCGAGACGTTACCGATCAGCTCGCGGTCGAGGCGGTCCTTGACCTGGCGGGCCGTGACCTTGCGCTGCTTGACCGCGGACTTGGCGTCCGCGCCCTTGCCCGTGCCACCGCGGCCGACGAGCGGCGAGGTGTTGGTGCCGATGGTCATGGAGATGGCCGGCTGGTCGACCGTGATCAGCGGAAGCGCGATCGGGTTCTCCGGGTCGGCCAGGGTCTCGCCGATCATGATGTCGGGGATGCCGGCGACGGCGCAGATGTCACCGGGGCCCGCGACCTCGGCCGGCTTGCGGGTGAGCGCCTCGGTCATCATCAGCTCGGTGATGCGGACGTTGGAGATCGTGCCGTCGCGCTTGATCCACGCGACCGTCTGGCCCTTGCGCAGCTCGCCCTGCTCGACGCGGAGGAGCGCGATGCGGCCGAGGAAGTTGTCGGCGTCCAGGTTGGTGACGTGGGCCTGGAGCGGCGCCTCCTCGTCGTACACCGGGGCCGGGACGTGCTCCAGGATGGCGGAGAAGAACGGCTCGAGGTTGTCGCTGTCCGCGGGAACGGTGCCGTTCTCCGGCTTGGTCAGCGAGGCGACGCCGTCACGGCCGCAGGCGTAGACGATCGGGAACTCGATCTGGTCCTCGTCCGCGTCCAGGTCGAGGAAGAGGTCGTAGGTCTCGTTGACGACCTCGTCGATCCGGGAGTCCGGACGGTCCGTCTTGTTGATGCAGAGGATGACGGGCTTGCGCTGCTGGAGCGCCTTGCGCAGTACGAAGCGGGTCTGCGGGAGCGGACCCTCGGAGGCGTCCACGAGGAGGACGACCGCGTCCACCATCGACAGACCGCGCTCGACCTCGCCACCGAAGTCGGCGTGACCGGGGGTGTCGATGATGTTGATCGTGATCGGGGCCCCGCCGTCCTTGGGGTGATACTTCACCGCCGTGTTCTTGGCGAGGATCGTGATGCCCTTCTCACGCTCCAGGTCGTTCGAGTCCATCATGCGGTCGTCGAGCTGCTGGTGGGCGGCGAAGGCACCGGCCTGCTTGAGCATGGCGTCGACGATGGTCGTCTTGCCATGGTCGACGTGGGCGACGATGGCGACGTTACGGATGTCGTGGCGCGTGGGCATGGGTGCTTGCGCTTCTCTCGGATCGTGGGATGCGGCGTCAGTTCCTCGTACGCCCGCCGGGCGGACGCGCCACGGCTATGTCCTATGGTACGGGGCTGCCGCGCAAGGGGCTTCCCCGGCCAAGATCCGAGAAGTCGTCGTGCGAGTGGGCAAGGGTGTGGGGGAGGTCGTGCGGAGGTCGTGCGACCGGGTCAAAGGGCCGACGCGATCCTGCCCGCCGGGATCACCGGCGGGCAAGGAAATTGAGCTGGTTCTGAGGTTGTGACCTGCGGTTTCAGGGCTTTCAGGGCTTTCCGTGCGTTCGGTGCCCCCAGGTGAGTGGCCCGGTCGCCTCAGGGGGTGCGCTCGGCGCCCTTGGACGTCTCCCGCTTCTTGAAGCCGATGTCCTGGTAGCGCGGACCGGCCAGGCCCCAGGCGCCGGCGTTCACCAGATCCGCCTTGGCGGCGACGAGCTGGGGGCGCTGATAGAGGGGAATGGAGCCGGCGGCGGCCCAGATCCGGGCGTCGGCCTGGCGCACCAGTTCCCGGGCCTCCTCCTCGTCGAGGGTCCCCGCCGCCTGGTCGAAGAGCTGGTCGATGCGGTCGGTGCCGACCCGCGAGTAGTTCTGCTCGACCAGGAGCGAGCCGTCCGAGGCGGGCTCGGGCTTGGCGAAGATCGGCCGGGCGTCGGTCGCCGGGAAGGCGGAGGCGGGCCAGGAGTAGAGGGCCAGGTCGTAGTCGCCCGAGGCCACGTGGTCCTTGAAGAAGCTGTCGTCGGAGACCTTGGTGACCTCGGTGCGGATGCCGACCGCGTCGAGCATCCGGACGATGCGGTCGCCGACCGCCCTGAGCGCCTCGGAGCCGGGGCCGGACGGCAGGACGAAGCGGAGGCTGAGCGCCTTGCCGTCCTTGCCGAGGGCCTTGCCCGCCTCGGGCGCCGTCACGGGGGCGGCGGTGCCGATCGGGGCGTAGGCCCCTGCGACGCCCTTGTCCGTGCGCGCGATCGTCTGGGCCGCGTGGGCGCCCGCGCCCGTGCCGGTGTCGAGTGCCTCGGCGCGGGCGAGGAGTGCGGCGCTCTGACGTGCGGCCGCGGGGGCCGGGGCGAGGATGTCGGTGCCGTTCTCGGGGCCGCCGGCGCCGATGACGGGGGCGGGGGCGGCTCGGCGCTCGCCCGGCTTGTCGTCGCCGACGATGTAGAGGCCCTCGTCGGATGCGGTGTCGGCGGCCGGCTTCTTGGCGTCGGTGGCGGCGGTGTCCTCCGCCGCGTCCTTCTTCTCGGCGCCTTCCGTCTTCGCGCCGTCCGCGCCGGCCTTCTCCTTTTCACCGGCCTTCTGCCCCTCGGCCTTCTTCTCGGCCTCGCTGCCGGCCTTGGTGCCCGCTTCCACGGGCTTCCGGGCCGCGCCGCCGGGCACCCAGCCCGCGTCGGCGAGGAGGGCCCGCGCCTCCGCGGTGTCCTGGCTGCCGAGGGCGTCGCTGCTGTCCGCGTAGGCGGCCTGGCCGGCGAGGGCCAGGTGGCTGCCGGGAGGGTCCGCCGGGAGGCCGAGCGGCTTGAGTACGGATTCGGCCAGTTCCTTGCGGTTGATGGCGCGGGCCACCGCGCGCCGCACCCGCTCGTCGGCGAGCGGCCCGGACTCGCCGTTCAGCGAGAGCTGGGTGTAGGCGGGCTCCAGGGACTTGCGGACCACGTACTTCGCCAGGGTGTCCTGGGCGGTCGCGTACGCGGCGACGGCCTTCTGGTTCTTCTCGCGGGCGGCCTGGACCTCCTCGGCCTTCTCCTCGTCGGAGCCGTGGGCCAGTGCCCAGGACTTGAGGGCCTTGGAGGGGGTGATCGAGGAGCCGGGGCCGTGGGCGAGGGCGGCCTGGGCGCCGCTGCGTCCGGCGCGGGCGTCGCGGAGGGCGAGGGAGATGCGCTCGGCGGTGGACCGGTCGATCTCGGCCAGGTCGAGGGTGCCCGCGGCGAGGGCGCCCGCCCGGTCGGCGCGGGCGACGGCCTTGAGGACCAGGCTGTCGAGCTTGGCGGGCTGTCCCCACCAGCGGGGGTTGCGGGTGAGGGTGACATCGCCGTTCTTGCGGTCGATCGCCTTCAGCAGGAACGGTCCTGCGGTGGCCTTGAGGGTGGTGCGGGCCCCGTCGTTGAAGGAGTTCGGGGAGCCCATCACCTGCTTCGGGTAGAGCGGGGTGAAGAGGGACTGCCAGTCGGCGTAGGGCTTGGAGAAGGTGACCCGTACCTCCAGGTCGTTCTTGCCCCGCTCGATCTTCTCGATCCGCTCGTAGCC
Source organism: Streptomyces sp. NPDC056480 (assembly GCF_042795405.1). Taxonomy (NCBI): domain Bacteria; kingdom Bacillati; phylum Actinomycetota; class Actinomycetes; order Kitasatosporales; family Streptomycetaceae; genus Streptomyces; species Streptomyces sp. NPDC056480. The sequence continues at coordinate 4,966 of NZ_JBHTSA010000062.1, forward strand.
GGAGTTCCGGGCGGTCCAGTACGCGGTGTCGCGGCCGCTCAGCGCCCGCCACTGGGCCACGAAGTCGGCCGCTCCGATCTCGCGTCCGTCGCTCCACACCGCCTGCTGGTTGAGCTTGTAGAGGACGACCTGCTTGGGCTCCGTCTCGACGACCTGCGCGGTCTCCAGGTAGTCGGGATTGAGCCGCGGCCGGCCCCGCTCGTCGATCGTGTAGAGAGAGGGGAGCACGGCCCCGGCGATCCGGGAGGTGGCGCCGTCGGCGTCGGCCTGGAAGGTGTTGAGCGTGGTGGGGAGCGCGTCGACGGCCCAGCGCAGAGTGCCTCCGTCGGCGACCTTGTCGCGGGTGGCGGGCGCGTTGTCCTGGGCCGCGGCCCGGGCCTCGTCGGCCTCGTCGGAGCTGCATCCGGCGAGGACGGTGACGGCGAGGACGGCGCTGGTGAGGGTGGCGACGGAGCGGAGCGTGCGGGAGCGGGGGCTCCTGGAGCATGTCCTCCCGCGAGGGGCGCCGATCTGGGACATGACTTGTACCCCTTCGTCCAGATTCATTCCATTTGGAGATGATCACACCTATTGCTCATACACTGAAAAGGACGGAGCGGATCCGGCCACGGCGACACGGCGGCACGTCCGGAAAACCCCACTCGTGCGGCCCAACCGCCGGAGAGGGAGCGCTCCGGACGAGTGGAATCCCGTGCACATGGCTTCCCAAGCGGGAATGTGACGCGCGACACTCCTGCCGAAGCCGCTCGCGGAAGTGAGGGCAACCATGTCCGTTCAGGACGATCTGGCAGCCGTCAAGCGCTGCCTCGAAGACCTGGTCCGCACCGTCGGACAGCTCGAGCGCTCCGTCACGGCCGAGCGGGGCGCACCCGCCGCGCCGACCTCGGGACGCGCCGAAAGCCTGGTGACCATCCCCGACGCCCCGTACGACAGCGGCCTGTGGACGGATACGGACGACGAGGGCCTTGGGGCACGCGACCGCCACGCGCCGTAGGACGCCACGCGCAGCAGGACGTACCGGCAACCGACCGTAGGAGGGCCTGTTGGCCACAGGTACGGAACCGCCCGGATCCGCCACGGGGGTGCGCTCCGCGGGGCGCGCCGCCATCGCCGCCCGACATCTGCGGACCGACCGCTGGTGGCTCTCCCCCGCGGCCACGGCCGCCGGACTGCTCGCCTTCGTCGCCTACTCGACCTGGCGGGCCTTCGCCAACGCCGACTACTACGCCGCCCCCTACGTCTCGCCGTTCTACTCGCCCTGCCTGGCGGAGAACTGCGTCCCCATGAAGGGCGGACCGAACTGGGAGATCTTCGGCAGCTGGTGGGGGCTCTCGCCCGCCCTGCTGATCCTGGTCTTCCCCCTGGGCTTCCGGCTGACCTGCTATTACTACCGGAAGGCGTACTACCGGGGATTCTGGGCCTCTCCCCCGGCCTGCGCCGTCGCCGAGCCCCACGCGGCGTACACCGGCGAGACCCGCTTCCCGCTGCTCCTGCAGAACCTCCACCGGTACTTCTTCTACGCGGCGCTGCCGGTGGCCGGAATCCTCACGTACGACACCGTGCTCACCTTCCGGAACGCCGACTACGCCTGGGGCCACGCGGGACTCGGGACGCTCCTCTTCCTCGTCAACATCACCCTCATCTGGGCGTACACCCTCTCCTGCCACTCCTGCCGGCACATCGTCGGCGGACGGCTCAAGCACTTCTCGAAGCATCCGGTCCGCTACCGGCTGTGGACCTGGGTCGGCCGGCTGAACACCCGTCACATGCTGCTCGCCTGGTCCTCCCTGATCAGCGTCGCCCTCTGCGACCTGTACGTGTACCTGCTCGCCACCGGCACCTTCGACGACCCGAGGTTCTTCTGAGATGACGCACGTCGAGCGAGAGCAATGGGACGTGGTCGTGGTCGGCGCGGGCGGCGCCGGGCTGCGGGCCGCGATCGAGGCACGCCGTGCGGGCGCCCGGACGGCGGTCATCTGCAAATCCCTCTTCGGCAAGGCCCACACCGTGATGGCCGAGGGCGGGATCGCCGCCTCCATGGCCAACGTGCACCCGCAGGACGACTGGAAGACCCACTTCCGCGACACCATGCGCGGCGGGAAGTTCCTGAACCAGTGGCGGATGGCCGAGCTGCACGCCCAGGAGGCACCCGAGCGGGTCTGGGAGCTGGAGACCTGGGGCGCGCTCTTCGACCGCACCCCCGACGGCCGGATCTCGCAGCGCAACTTCGGCGGCCACGAGTACCCGCGGCTCGCGCACGTCGGCGACCGCACGGGCCTCGAACTCCTCCGCACCCTCCAGCAGAGGTCCGTCGGACTCCAGCAGGAGGACCACCGCGAGACCGGCGACCACGAGGGCCGGCTGAAGGTCTTCCAGGAGTTCACCGTCACCCGGATCCTCAAGGACGGGGACGGGCGGGTCTCCGGGGTCTTCTGTTACGAGCGGGAGAGCGGGCGCTTCCTCGTCCTCGAGGCACCCGCCGTCGTCCTCGCGACCGGCGGCATCGGCAAGTCCTTCAAGGTGACCTCGAACTCCTGGGAGTACACCGGAGACGGTCACGCGCTCGCCCTGCTCGCTGGCGCGCCCCTGGTGAACATGGAGTTCGTGCAGTTCCACCCGACCGGCATGGTCTGGCCTCCGTCGGTGAAGGGCATCCTCGTCACCGAGTCCGTCCGCGGGGACGGCGGCGTCCTGCGGAACTCCGAGGGCCGGCGCTTCATGTTCGACTACGTCCCCGACGTCTTCAAGGAGAAGTACGCGGAGACCGAGGAGGAGGGCGACCGCTGGTACGAGGACCCCGACCACAACCGGCGCCCACCCGAGCTGCTGCCGCGCGACGAGGTGGCGCGGGCCATCAACTCCGAGGTGAAGGCGGGTCGCGGGTCCCCGCACGGCGGGGTGTTCCTGGACGTGTCCACCCGGATGCCGGCCGAGGCGATCAAGCGGCGGCTGCCCTCGATGTACCACCAGTTCAAGGAGCTGGCCGATGTCGACATCACGGCGGAGGCCATGGAGGTGGGCCCCACCTGCCACTACGTGATGGGCGGGGTCAACGTCGACTCCGAGACGGCGGCCACGGTGGGGGTACCCGGGCTGTTCGCGGCCGGTGAGGTGGCCGGCGGCATGCACGGCTCCAACCGGCTCGGCGGGAACTCCCTCTCCGACCTGCTGGTCTTCGGCCGGCGGGCCGGTCTGTACGCGGCGCAGTACGCGCTGTCGGGGGCCGGCGGCGGGATCGTGGCGGCGGACGTCGAGGCCGCGGCGGCGGAGGCTCTTGCTCCGTTCGGTCCCCCCGACGGGCACGCCCCGGAGAACCCGTACACCCTCCACCAGGAACTCCAGCAGACCATGAACGACCTCGTCGGGATCATCCGGCGGGAGGGCGAGATGGCCGAGGCGCTGGACCGCATCGCCGCCCTGCGCGCGCGGGCCCGGCAGGTCTCCGTGGAGGGCCACCGGCAGTTCAACCCCGGCTGGCACCTCGCCCTCGACCTGCGGAACATGCTGCTCGTCGGCGAATGCGTGGCCCGCGCCGCCCTCGAACGCACCGAGTCCCGGGGCGGGCACACCCGCGAGGACTACCCGGCGATGGACCGCGCCTGGCGCCCGGTGAACCTGCTGTGCCGTCTGGACGGCGACGGGATCGCCCTCGAACGGACGCGTACGGAGCCCGTACGGCCCGATCTTCTCGCACTGTTCGAACAGGAGGAGCTGGCGAAGTACCTCGCCGAGGACGAGCTGGGAGGCCCGGAGGGCCCGGGAGATCCGGGAGATCCGGGAGGCCCGGGAGATCCGGGAGGCCCGGGAGGCCCGGGAGATCCGGGAGGCCAGGTGGGCCAGGAGGGCCCGGAGAGCCTGGAGAGCCCGGAAGGGGGGCACGGCGCATGAGCACGTACGACGCGCGGTTCCGGGTGTGGCGGGGAGACGCCGACGGCGGCGGACTCACCGACTACACGGTGGAGGTCCACGACGGCGAGGTCGTCCTCGACGTCGTGCACCGCCTGCAGGCCACCCAGACACCGGATCTCGCGGTGCGGTGGAACTGCAAGGCGGGCAAGTGCGGTTCGTGCTCGGCCGAGATCAACGGCAGGCCGCGACTGCTCTGCATGACGCGGATGTCGGTGTTCGCCCGGGACGAGGTGATCACCGTGACCCCGATGCGCGCCTTCCCGGTCGTGCGCGATCTCGTCACGGACGTGTCCTTCAACTATGCGAAGGCCCGGGAGATCCCGGCCTTCGTACCGCCCGCCGGGGTGGAACCCGGCGAGTACCGGATGCGGCAGGAGGACGTGGAGCGCTCGCAGGAGTTCAGGAAGTGCATCGAGTGCTTCCTGTGCCAGGACACCTGCCATGTGGTGCGCGACCACGAGGAGAACAAGGAGGCCTTCGCCGGGCCCCGGTTCCTCATGCGGGTCGCGGAGCTCGACATGCACCCCTTGGACGCGGCCGAGGAGGCCGGGCTCCACCGGCGGCGGACGGCACAGGAGGAGCACGGACTCGGCTACTGCAACATCACCAAGTGCTGTACGGAGGTGTGCCCGGAGTCCATCCACATCACCGACAACGCCCTGATCCCGATGAAGGAGCGGGTCGTGGACCGGAAGTACGACCCGCTGGTGTGGCTGGGCGACACGATCAGGCGGCGGCGGACGACCTAGGGCCCGGGTCCCCGCCCGCAGCTGTGCCCGTACGTGCGACTGCGCCGGCATCGGCACCGCCAACCGCACCGGCACCGCCACCCGCGCGGGCACCCGCGCCGGCGCCGGCGCCCGCGCTCCAGCGGCCGAGGAGGGGCTCGGCGAGGGTGCGGGCGGGGAGGCAGAGGGTCTGACCGTGCCGGGCGAACAGCTCGTCGCGGGAGGTGAAGCGGCCCAGGTCGGTCCGCAGGTGGGCGGAGAGGTCGCAGGGGGCCGATCCGGCGCAGGCGGCCGGGGCGTCCCAGTCGACGGTGGTCCGCGCCACGGCCTCGAAGAGGGTCTCCGCGCCGGCGTTGGTGAAGGCGCCCGCGGGGGCCGGTCCGGCCTCCTCCCGGTTCGCGAAGAGCTCCGCGACCGGCACCCAGTCGTCGTCGAGCAGGAACTCGGGCCAGGCGAGCAGCACCTCCTCGGGCACGAACGGGCGCATCTTCGGGAAGCGCGGGTACCAGAAGGCACCGTCGACGAGCAGGCCCCGGACCCGCGTGGGCACGTCGAGGGAACGGGCCACCGCCTCCAGGACCGCCATGCGCTGACTGCACGAGCCGCGCCCGAGGCGCAGCGTCCGCGACACCCGGCGCAGGTCCTCCACGGAGTACACCGGCCGCACGGTGGCGGCGATGATGCCGTGGGCCGTCCTGAGCAGGTCGCGGTCGGTCGTCGTGCCCCGCTCGTCCGCCGTGCGGCGCACCCGGGTCACGAGCGCGGCGACCCGGGGGTGCGCCAGATCCAGGATCGGTGTGGGCCGGGTCGACCCGGCGGTCTCCGCGACGGGTGCGGGACCCGCACCGGCGGTCCGGAAGGGCATCAAGAGCCGACTCGTCATGGCGTACTCCCCCTGTGCGCGGCGCCGGTTCGCGCCGATGCCCCCATCCTCCTCCGGCCCGCCCCGGCACGGCACACGGGGTCGCCCCCGGGTGCCTGGTGGCCTTCCCCTGTGCCTGGTGGCCTTCCCGGGGGCGGCGGGGCGGTGGGGTGCGCGCGGTCTCTCCCGGGTGCGGCGTCGTGCCCGCGGGGCTCAGTGCCAGCCGGCGCGGTAGGCCGCCCAGTCGCCCTCCTCCGCGGCGAAGTCGACGTACAGCGCGACCCCGAACCGTGCGCGGTCGGGGTCGGTGCGCCCGAGGCCGAGTCTGACGCCCCGGACGGCCGCCTCGACGGTCTCCGCGTTCTCGTGGTGGCCGAGGTCGTCCTCGTGGAAGAAGGGGAGCCCCATCAGGAGGTCGGTCGACTCGGGGGTCACTTCGAGGGCGAGGCTGGTCTGCTGGGCGACGTACCCGCCGTACAGGCTCTCCAGCGGCATCCACGTGTCGTACGACATGACGGCGATCTGGTCCACGCGCCGGGCGACCTGGCCGAAGAACTCCTGCGACCACCACTTCTCCTTGCCCGTGAGCAGGCTGTTGGCCGAGTGGAGGCCGGGGAGGGGGTCGATCTGGTGGGCGGCGATCGAGAGCTGCGCCTTCCGCGGCCGGGTGACCTCTCCGAGGTCGTCGAGGAGGGAGAGGTAGTCGGCGTCGTCGGAGAGCAGCGGCTCCAGGTCGAAGTGGACCCCGTCGAAGCCGGCGTCCAGGATCTGCCGGGCCGAGGTCACCACGGCCGCGCGGGTCCCGGCGTCGTCGAGGTGCAGTCCGTCGGGTCCGTCGTTGGCCAGGACGTCACCGAGCCAGGCCTGCACCCGTATCCCGGGCATCGTCCGGTGCACGGCGTCGACGAGCCACTTGGCGCGCGGGTACTTGGCGGCGGGCAGGGTGCCGTCGTGCTCCAGGGGCCCGGCGTGGACGTACAGGTCGCGTATGCCCGTGTCCTTGATCCTGGCGGCGAAGGCGGCGAGGTCGGCGTCCTTCTTCCGCCCGTCGACCCAGGCGTGGCCGAGCCAGACGGCGTCCTTGTCCCGGGTCTTCGCGTCGTCCCTGAGGTCGCCCGCGTAGCTGACGCGCAGGGCGAGCGCCCCGAACAGCGGGGGCACCACGAGGACGAGGACGAGGCCGAGCACGAACCAGCGCCCCCGTCGCCACGCTCTCCTCAGTCGACCGCTCACCCGAGCCCCCCTCGTGCCGTCGTGTCACGTGTCCCACCGCTTCTCACCGTAGCGGTGGCTACCGACAGTGACGCAGCCCTGTGGAGAATGGTTTCCGTGGGGCCGCGGTGGCGTCCGGACCACGAGGCGTCCGGTCGCGGGGCGTCCGGTCGCGGGGCGGCATACCCGGACATAACCTCCCCCTTGTGACGCGAATAGCCACCCGAGCCCTTCTCGCGGTACTGGTGGCGGCGTGGTGGCTCCTCGTGCCCGCCGTTCACGGTGCCCGTGCCGACGACCCCGTCGCCCTGTCCCGGGACGGGCAGATCACCGACCGGGTGGACGCGCTGGGCGACCGCCGCGCCTCCGTGGTCCAGGCCCTCGACCGGCTCTACGCCGAGCGGCGGATCCAGCTCTTCGTCGTCTACGTACGGGACTTCTCCGGCCGCACGGGCCAGTCCTGGGCCGACGCCACCGCCGAACGCAACGGCCTCGGGGTCGACGACGTCCTGCTCGCCGTCGCCACCCACGACCGCCGGTACGGCTACTCCGCCGACCCGGACGCCCGGCTCACCCAGGGCCAGCTCGACGCCGTGGCCAGGACCGCGATCGAACCGGCGCTGCGGCAGAACGACTGGGCGGGCGCCGCGATCGGAGCGGCCGACGGCTACTCCGCCGTCCTCGCCGGGCAGCCCGTCCCCACGCCGGCCATCACCCCCGGCCCCGCCGATCCGGGCGGCGCGGTCGACGACGGGACCTCGGCGACCGATCTGGTCCTGCCGGTGGTCCTGGTCGGCGGCGCCGGCGCCGTGGCGGCGTACGCGTTCACCAAACGGCGCCGGCGGACCGAGACCCGCACCACTCCGCAGGGCGGGCAGGGCTGGGGCCCGCCGAAGGCGCCCGCGCCGCCGTCCCTCGACGAGCTCGACGGTCAGGCCCGGCAGACGCTGGTCGCCACCGACGACGCCGTCCGCACCAGCCAGGAGGAACTCGGTTTCGCGACCGCCCAGTTCGGCGAGGAGGCCGTCCGCCCCTTCACCGAGGCGGTCGCCTTCGCCAAGGAGCAGCTGACGGCCTCGTTCCGGCTGCGGCAGAAGCTCGACGACGCGTTCCCCGAGGACGACTCGACCCGGCGGAGCATGCTGGAGGAGATCCTGCGGCGCTGCGCGGAGGCCGACGCCCGGCTCGACGCCGAGAGCGAGGACTTCGACCGGCTGCGGGCCCTGGAACGGACCGCTCCCGAGGCGCTGGCCACCGTCGAGGCCGCCCTCCGGGAGCAGACCGCGAAGTCGGGCACGGCCGAGGCCGCCCTGACGGCGATGCGCGGGCGGTACGCCGAGACGGCCGCCGCTCCCGTCGCGGGCGACGTCGAACAGGCCAAGGACCGGCTCCTCTTCGCCACGACCCACATCGACCAGGCCCGCCGGCAGATCGACGCCGGTGACAACGGCGGGGCGGCCGTCCACATCCGGGCTGCCGAGGGCGCCGTGGACCAGGCGGCCCGGCTGATCGATGCGGTGGACCGGCGGGCTCAGGAACTGGCCGAGGCGGTCGGCAGGCTGCCGGGCGCCCTGTCGGAGACGGACGCCGACCTGGCGGAGGCCCGGGGGCTGCTGCAGGGGACCACCGAAGGGTCGACGGCCGACCTCCGGGGCCGGATCGCCCGCGCAGAATCGGTGCTCGGCGAGGTGCGGCGGGTCATGGACGCCGGACGGTACGACCCGCTCGACTCGCTGCGCCGGGTGGAGGAGGCCGACGCGGTGCTCGACGAGGCGCTGGAGGGCGCGCGGGAGCGCGAGTCGGGCAGCCGACGCGCCCGCGCGCTCCTCGACCAGGCGATGCTGACGGCCCGCTCGGCGATCGGAGCGGCCTCGGACTACGTCACCACCCACCGGGGAGCCGTGGGCAGCGAGGCCCGTACGCGCCTCGCCGAGGCCCAGCGGCGCTGGGAGAAGGCGCGGGGGCTCGCCGAGGCCGGCGACCCGCAGGCCGCCCTCGCGGAGGCCCAGCAGGCGGACGCCCTGGCTCGGCGGGCCCAGGACCTCGCGGAGCAGGACGTCCGGAGGTATGGGAACCCGAACGGCCTGGGCGGTGTATCAGGGGTAGGAGGGGGCGGTGGCGGCGGGCTCGGCGGTGCGGTGCTCGGCGGCATCATCCTCGGCGGACTGTTCGGCGGGGGAAGGGGAGGCGGACATGGGGGGTTCGGTGGAGGTTCGGGCGGGGGCTTCGGGGGCGGAGGTTTCGGCGGCGGGCCCGGCAGCTTCGGCGGCAGCGGCACGCGCGGCCGGCTGGGCGGCGGAGGCCGTTTCTGAGGGCGGCGCGATGCGCGTCCTGCCCCTTTCTGTCCCTCTCAAGGAGAAGTGCCATGAGCAAGCAGACCATCCTCGGCCGGGTCACCCAGCTGGCGAAGGCCAACATCAACGCGCTGCTGGACCAGGCGGAGGATCCGCAGAAGATGCTGGACCAGCTGATCCGCGACTACTCGAACAACATCGCGGAGGCGGAGGAGGCGGTGGCCGCGACCATCGGCAACCTGCGGCTGATGGAGCAGGACCACCAGGAGGACGTGGAGGCGGCGAAGGAGTGGGGCGGCAAGGCGCTGGCCGCCAGCCGGAAGGGCGACGAGCTGCGGAGCGGCGGGCAGGTGTCGGAGGCGGACCGCTTCGACAATCTGGCGAAGGTGGCGCTCGGCCGTCAGCTCCAGTCGGAGAAGGAGGCGCGGACCGCGGAGCCGACGATCGCCGCGCAGACCGAGGTGGTGTCGAAGCTCAGGACGGGTCTCGACCAGATGAAGGCCAAGCTCGGCGAGTTGCAGGCGAAGCGCGACGAGCTGGTGGCCCGCGCCAAGTCGGCCCAGGCGCAGAACACGATGATGGACGCCGTGAAGAACATCGACGTGCTCGACCCGACGAGCGAACTGAGCCGGTTCGAGGACAAGGTGCGTCGGGAGGAGGCCCGGGCGATGGGCAAGCAGGAGCTCGCCGCGTCCTCCCTGGACGCCCAGTTCGAGCAGCTGGACGCGCTGGGCGACAGCGCCGAGATCGAGGCCCGGCTGGCGGCGCTCAAGGGCTGACCGGGTGGGTGGCCGAGGTCGCCCGCGCGGCCGGGGCCGGGCGTCGGCTCGGCCGTGTGGTCGGGCGGGTGCGGCGGCTGTCAGAACATGCTGAGGAGCTGTTCCACCGTGGGTTCCGCCGCGCCCTCGCCGTCCGGCAGGGCCAGTTCGAACCAGACGGTCTTGCCGCGCGGGGTGCGGCGCGAGCCCCAGGAGGAGCTGAGCAGCCCGACCAGCTGGAGGCCCCGGCCGCCCTCGTCGGTGTCCTTGGCGCGGCGGCGCCTGGGCTGCACCAGGCCGGCGTCCCAGACCTCGCAGACGAGGGTGCGGTCGCGGAGCAGCCGCAGCCGGATCTCGCCCTCGCCGTAGCGCAGCGCGTTGGTGACGAGCTCGCTGACGAGGAGTTCGACCGTGTCGACGAGCGGTTCGAGGTCCCAGGCCTTGAGCTGGGTGCGGGCGAGTTCGCGCGCCCGGCCGACCGAGCGGGGTTCCCTGGGCAGCCGCCAGTCGCCGACGGCCTCACTGGGCAGTCCCTGGATCCTGGCCATGAGGAGGGCGATGTCGTCCTCGCCGTGTCCGGTCTCCAGGCTGGTCAGGACCCGGTCGCAGACGTCCTCCAGGGGGCGTGCGGGGTCGGTGAGGGCGCGTCGGAAGGCGCTCAGGCCCTCGTCGAGGGGATGGTCGCGGGATTCGACGAGCCCGTCGGTGTAGAGGGCGAGAAGGGCTCCTTCGGGGAGTTCGACCTCGACCTCCTCGAAGGGTTCGCCGCCGACCCCGAGCGGCATCCCGGGGGGCACGTCGAGCAGCAGGGCCTCTTCGCCGGGTTCGACGAGCACCGGCGGGAGGTGCCCGGCGTTGGCGAAGGTGCAGCGGCGGGTGACCGGGTCGTAGACGGCGTAGACGCAGGTCGCGAGGTAGACCTCGGAGAGTTCGGGGCCGCGGGACTTGTGGCCGCGGGACTGCTGGGCGCCGATGGGGGCGCCGAGGCCGCGGGCGATCTCGTCGAGGTGGGAGAGGACTTCGGCCGGTTCCAGGTCGAGCTGGGCGAGGGTGCGGACGGCGGTGCGCAGTTCGCCCATGGCGACGGCGGCGCGCAGGCCGCGGCCCATGACGTCCCCGATGACGAGGGCGGTGCGGTGGCCGGGGAGTTCGATGACGTCGAACCAGTCGCCGCCGACCTCGGTGGCGGCGGTGCCGGGGAGGTAGCGGCAGGCGATGTCGAGGCCGGCCGCCTCGGGGTCGCCGGGCGGGAGCAGGCTGCGCTGGAGGATCAGGGCCCGCTCGTGCTCACGGCGGTAGAGGCGGGCGTTGTCGATGCAGACCGCGGCGCGGGCGGCGAGTTCGACGGCGAGGGCGCGGTCGCGCTCCCCGAAGGACTCGCTGCCCTTGGTGCGGGAGAACTGGACGAGTCCGACGACGGTGTCGTGGGCGACCATCGGGACGACCAGGGTGGTCTGGACGAGTTCGCCGTCGACGCCGGGCACGGTGTGGAGGCGGCCGGTGCGCAGCGCCCCGGCGCAGGGCGAGTTGAAGGGGTAGCGGTGGACGGCTCCGACCTCGATCGGTTCGGGTCCGCAACAGCCGCTGCCCGTTCCGTGGCCGCCGTCGGTTCTCCGGGGGGTGTCGGAGACGGCGCTGGCGAAGGCGACCCTGCGGAGTTCGGCGCTGCCGGCCCCGTAGCCGACGTCGTGGGAGCTGCCCCATCGGCCGGGCGGTGCCTCGTCGCCGGTGAGCAGGCCCTGGTAGAGGTCGACGGAGGCGAGGTCGCAGAAGCCGGGGACGGCGACGTCGAGCAGCTCGCGGGCGGTGGCCTCCAGGTCGAGGGAGTTGCCGATGCGGGCGCCGGCCTCGTTGAGGAGGGCGAGGTTGCGGCGGGCGCTGGCGGCTTCCCTGGCGGCGGTGTGGCGGCGGGTCACGTCGATGCCGAGGCCGGCGACGCCGATCGGACGCCCGGATCCGCTGTGGACGCGGTAGAGGTTGATGGACCAGTGGCGGCGGTCCCGGGAGCCGGGTGCGGCGCCGACGATCTCGAAGTCGGTGACGGACTCCCCGGTCTCCAGGACGCTGCGGAGGGCCTCGGTCATCCGGTCGGCCTCGGGCAGGTTGAGGTAGTCGTGGACGGTGCGGCCCCGGTGGTCGTCGGCGGAGCCGCCGAAGACGGTGGCGAAGCGCCGGTTGGCCCGCTTCACGGTGAGGTCGGTGCCGAAGAGGAGAAAGCCGAAGGGGGATTGGCCGAATATCGCCTGGGAGGCGGCGAGGTCCGTCTCGATGCGGCGCAGGGCGCGGACGTCGACGACGATGCAGAGCGCGGCCCGTTCCCCGGTCTGGGTCTCGCTCGGCATGACGTACATCTCGGCGATGCCGTGGGGCCGGTCGTCGCCGGGAATCCGGAAGGGGACGAGGCCTGTCCACTCCTTGCCGTCGAGGATCTCCCGGACCCGTCGGTGTCCGCGCTCGCGCAGGTCGGCGGGCATGAAGGCCTCGACGGGGTCCTTGCCCCTGGCCTCCTCCGCGGTGACCCCGAAGAGGTCCACGGCCCGTCGGCTCCACTGCTCGACGAGCCCGTCGGGCCCGATGGAGAAGGACGCCACCCGGATGTAGTCATAGATGGAGCCGGGCGGGCTGCTCTGCCACACGACGCCGCCACTCGCCTTCTCAGGTATCTCGCTCACGCGACCGTCCCCTCCAGCTCACCGCACCGGACCGGCCATGCCCGCAGTATTCAATACGGCAGGCCCCGACGGCACGACGTTCACGATCACAGGGTGGTCTCGTTCGCTGCGCGCCGAGTACCGGTGATCGTTGTCCCACTCTGTTTACTCACCAGGGAGAGCCAGCTCGAACCATACGGTTTTGCCGGTTCTTCCTTTACGGGTGCCCCAGCGGCGTGCGGAGCAGGCCACCAGACCGAGTCCGCGGCCCCCTTCGTCCTCGGGTCCGGGGGCGCGCGCGGTGGGCGGATCCGGAAGCGGATCGGAAACCTCCACGAGCAGCGCGGGCTGGTGGGCGGGGTCGCTGCCGTCGAGTCGGGGGCGGACGAGACGGACCCCGATCGGTCCGGACGCGTACCGCAGGGAGTTGGTCACCAGCTCGCTGACCAGCAGGACGGTCACATCGCCGAGGGCCGCGTCGAGGTCCCAGGCGCGCAGCGTCTCGCGCACGGCATGGCGAGCCGTGCGCACGGCGTTCGCCTCCGCCGGGAAGTTCCACTCGGCGCGGTCGCCGTCGGTGTCGATCACACCCGATCACTTCCCCAGCCGTGCGTCAGCAGGAAGGCCCACGTCCTCTTTCAACGGGTCAATCAGGACATACCCGGAATATAGGGCGGGATATCGCGCTGGGCGCAGCAGCGGGCGCACGGTGGCACGAACGGCGTAGAAAGTCAGCCCCGCGCTCCGGTGGCGGGCTCCGCCGGGAACCTTCGGGCGGCCTCCGCGACGGCGGGGCGGTCCTGGTCGAGCCAGTCGACCGAGTCGAGCTCGGACCGGGTGAGCCAGCGCAGGGCGTCGTGGTCCTCCAGCGGGCGCGGTTCGCCCGAGAGCAGCCGGGCGGTCCAGACCCGGAGGACGTATCCGGGCTTCAGCGGCCACTCGCCGGGGATCCGCTCGCCCGGCTCGACCTCGACTCCGAGTTCTTCGCGCAGCTCGCGGACGAGGGCCTCTTCGGGGCTCTCGCCCGGTTCGAGCTTGCCGCCGGGGAGTTCCCAGCGGCCGGCGAGCTCGACGGGGGCGCTGCGGCGTGCGGCGAGCAGCCGCCCCCGGTCGTACAGGGCGCCCGCGACGACGACCACGACGGATTCGTGGGGCGCGGCGGGGTCGGTGGTGCGTTCGGTCATGGGCGCGAGCGTAGCCCGGCCCGGTCGGGCCCGTCGGGTTCAGAGCGCGGGGGTGCCGATGCGCTCGACCCAGTAGAGCTGCTTGTGGCCGCGGTCGTCGAGGCTGTCCGCGATCTTCTGCGCTTCGTCCTCGGTCGCGTACCGCCCCACCCGGTAGCGGTTGCCGTTGTCGTCCTGCCGAATGACGAGCCAGGCGAGGACAGGGCCGCTCTCGGTCATCAGGCTTCTCCCTCCGCCGGTCCGGGCGCCGTTGAGGATCTCCGTGAAACCGCAATCCGCATATGCCGGAGCTTACGCCTGACCTTCACACAGCGGATACGGAATTGCACAAAGAGATACGGATCGGCCGGGAACCGACGGAGGGAGGCCGAAGTCACGCCCCGGGGGCCGCCCCGGGGGCCGCCCCGGGGGCCGCCCCGGGCACGGTCGGCACGGGCATCAGGACGGGACCGCCGGCGCCCTCGGGGTCCTTGCGGCAGGCGTCGCCGCACGTGGCGTCGAGCGAGCAGCAGAGGGAGCAGACCGGACCGGACCGCACCGGGCAGTCGGCGATGTCGGGGAGTTCGTAGGCGGTCTCGCACTCGGCGCAGGTGTGGGTCGCCCGCTCGTCGACGACACCTGCGGCCGGACCGTTCACCGTGTTGGGGCGGGCCAGGTAGTAGCGGCCCTTGGTGGCCCAGGCGATCAGCGGGCAGAGGACGAGGGCGAGACCGGCCGCGATGAAGGTGGAGAAGGCCTGGGCGTAGGTACCGAAGGCGCCGAAGAAGGCGAGGATCGAGACGACGGAGGCGATGACCATGGCGCCGAAGCCGGCCGGGTTCACGGCGTACAGATAGGCGCGCTTGAACTCGATGTACGGGGGGCTCCAGCCGGCCCGCTTGTTGATGACGAGGTCGGCGGCGACGGCCGTGATCCAGGCGATGCCGACGTTGGAGTAGAACCCGAGCAGCTTGTTCAGGGCCGCGAACATGTTCATCTCCATCAGCGTGAGCGCGATGGCGAGGTTGAGGAAGATGTACCAGACGCGGCCCGGGTGCCGGTGGGTGACGCGGGAGAAGAAGTTCGACCAGGACAGCGAGCCGCTGTAGGCGTTGGTGACGTTGATCTTGACCTGGGAGACGATCACGAAGAGCGCGGCGGCGGGCAGGGCGAACGTCCCGAGCCAGGGCTTGAGCGCCTCGATCTGAGGGGCGATCGGCTCCAGGGCGTGGGTCTTGCCGACGGCCTCAAGGGCGACGAACGCCAGGAAGGCGCCGCCGAGCTGCTTGGCCGCGCCGATGACGACCCAGCCGGGGCCGGCGGCGAGCACGGCGAGGTTCCAGCGGCGCTTGGTGGCCTCCGTCCTGGCCGGCATGAAGCGCAGGTAGTCGGCCTGTTCGCCGATCTGGGCGATCAGGGAGAGCGCGACGCCCGTGCCCAGGCCGAAGCCGATCCACGAGAAGCCGGCTCCGGCTCCCTCCGTACCTCCGAAGGAGGCGAAGGCGCCCCAGGCGTCGGGGGCTTCGAAGGCCAGGACGACGAAGGGCAGCACCATGCCGATGATCCAGACCGGCTGGGTCCAGGCCTGCACCTTGGCCAGGGCTCCCATGCCGCGGAAGACGATCGGGATGACGATGAGGGTGGTGATCAGGTAGCCGATCTCGACCGGCAGTCCGACGGCCTGGTGCATGGCCTGGGCCATGATCGAGCCTTCGAGGGCGAAGAAGATGAAGGTGAAGGAGGCGTAGATGAGCGAGGTGAGCGTCGAGCCGAAGTAGCCGAAGCCGGCGCCGCGGGTGATGAGGTCCATGTCCAGGCCGTACGTGGCACAGGCCCGGGCGATGGGGATGCCGGTGAGGAAGATGAGCGTGGCGGCGGTGAGGATCGAGGCGAGCCCGCTGCCGAAGCCGTAGGTGAAGACGATCGAGGCACCGATCGCGAAGTCGGCGAGATAGGCGATGCCGCCGAGAGCGGTCCCCGCCACGGTCCCGGGCGACCAGCGCCGGAACGAGTGCGGGGCGTAGCGCAGCGAGTAGTCCTCACGGCTCTCGTCGGCGGCCAGCTTGGCGTAGCTGCGGCGGGGGCCGCCGGGTGGCGGCGGGACCTCCCCCGGCTCCTCTAGGGCCTGGGAGGTACTCCCACCCGGCTCCGGGGTGGGGGTGGTGACCGTGTCCGTCATGAGGGTTCCTGTCGTCCGACCGGTTCGCGGGTACGGACGAGGAAGGTAGGAGCCGGTCGTGACGGACGGCGGCGGCACGCGGTTGCGCCGGGGTTACGCGAGTTGACGCCCCGTTAACTCGCGGTCACACCGCGCGGACGGCGGGGTCCGCTCAACGGTCACCGCACCGGCAGGTGGTACGAGAGGCGGTAGCGGTCGGCCGGGACCACGACGTCGGCGGTCTCGACGGCCCGGCCCGAGGCGTAGTACGTCCGCTCCACGACCATCACGACATGACCCGGCACCCCGCCGAGCGCCAGGAGCTCCTCGGCGAGGCCCGGACGGGCGCCGACGTCCTCCACCACGTTGTCCACGACCACGTCGATGGCCGCCATCCGCTCGACGACACCACAGCCACCCAGGGGGCCCTCCTCGGGCAGCATGACCGGCGTCCGGCCCGTGACGGCGAGCGGCTCCCAGGAGGTGGCGACCATCATGGGCTCGCCGCCGTCCCGGTACACGTACCGCGTGCGCATCACGCGCTCGCCCGGCTCGATGCCGAGCCGCTCGGCCACCTCGCCGCTCGCCGGCTCCTGCTCGCTGTTCGACTCCCAGGTGCCGCGGGCCCCTTCGGCCGCCTGCTCCTGCCGGAAGGGGCTGGCGCCCGACGCGGGGCGGTAGCCGGAGCGGGCGATCCTGCGCGGCACCGGGCGCTCTCTGACGTAGGTGCCCGAGCCGGAGCGCCCCTCCACCAGTCCCTCGGCCATGAGCACCTTGCGGGCCTCCAGCGCGACGGTGTCCGACACCCCGTACTCCTCGCGGATGCGTGCCTGCGAGGGGAGACGGGTATGCGGCGGAAGCGAGCCGTTCGCGATCTTCTCCCGCAGATCGCTCGCCACGCGCAGATAGGCGGGCTGCTCACCGAACGTCACTGGACACTCCCCTCAGGTTGACTTACAGCTACAGCCTGGCAACCGTCGGTCGCGATCCGCAAGCATGGGCCAAAGTTTCACTCGAAGTGATGACTCCGAGATCACACCTCTTGCTACCCACGGTCACCCCGAGTACGCGACGTCGACCCTCTTGACCCGCATTGGTACAGACCAATACGTTCCTGCCAGCACGCTCCACCGCACGCACGCTCCACTCCGCACGCACGCTCCACTCCGCACGCACGCTCCACCGTGCGCGCCGACCGCACGCTCCACCGCACGCGCCATCCCGCCTCGCACAGGAACGAGCCCATGCGTCCCAGAGCCATGACCAAGCTGACCTTCGGTGCGGCCGCCGCGGCCACTCTCGGTCTCCTCGCCACCCTGGCCCCCACCGCCGACGCGCACCAGCCGTCCGGGCACAAGCCCGAGCTGAAGCGGATCGGCTACTTCACCCAATGGGGCATCTACGGACGGAACTTCCAGGTCAAGGACCTGGAGACGAGCGGCACCGCCGCCAAGCTCAGCCACATCAACTACGCCTTCGGCGTGATCGGTTCGGACGGCAAGTGCCTGATGGGCAACGCGCCCGGCTCCGACCCGTGGGCCGACTACGTGCGCCCGGTCGACGCCGCCACCTCCGTGGACGGCGTCGGTGACACCGCGGACCAGCGACTGGCCGGAAACTTCAACGAGTTGCGCGAGCTGAAGGCCAAGAACCCCGACCTCAAGGTCATGATCTCGCTGGGCGGCTGGACCGGCTCCGCGCACTTCTCCGACGCGGTGCGCACCGACGCCGGCCGCAAGACCCTCGTCGCCTCCTGCATCGACACGTACATCAAGGGCAACCTGCCCGTCGACGGCGCCCGCGGCGGCGCCGGAGCCGCCGCCGGGATCTTCGACGGCGTCGACCTCGACTGGGAGTGGCCCGGCTCGGAGGGTGCCCCCGGGAACGTGATCCGCCCCGAGGACAAGCCCAACTTCACCAAGCTGGTACGGGAGTTCCGCACCCAGCTCGACGCCTACGGCCGCTCGCTACCCAGGGCCCAGCGCAAGCACTTCGAGCTCAGCGCGTACGTGCCCACCGCGCCCGCCAAGATCGACGCCGGCTTCGAAGTCTCCAAGATCATGCGGGACTTCGACTTCGTGAACCTCCAGGGCTACGACTTCCACGTCTCCGGCGAGAAGACCACCGCCCAGCAGTCCGCCCTCTTCGCCAAGAACGACTTCAGCGTCGACCAGACCGTCAAGGCCTGGCTGCGGCGCGGCGCCCCCGCCCACAAGCTCGTGGTCGGCATGCCGTTCTACGGCCAGGGCTGGACCGGCGTCACCGGCGGCGGCGACGGCCTCGGGCAACCGGCGACCGGCCCCGCCCCCGCGACCTGGGTGGCGGGCTCCGAGGACTACAAGCACCTGAAGAAGCTGGCGGATTCGGGGACGTACAAGCTCCACCGCGGCTACCGCAACGGGCACGCCTGGCTCTTCGACGGCACCAACCTGTGGACGTACGACGACCCGACCGTGCTGCGCACCAAGGCGTCCTACGTCCGGCAGAACGGGCTCGGCGGCGCGATGATCTGGTCCCTCGACGGGGACACCGCGAACGGCGAGCTGATCACCGCCATCGACCGGGGCCTGACCCGGCGCTGACACCCCCGCCCGGCCGCCGTCTGCGGCGGCCGGGCCTCATGACCGCGGACCGGTCCCGCCGCTCGCGGTGGACCCGCGGCGGCGGCGGTCGGTCACGGGCCGCCGCTCCCCCGGGCCACCGCCCGGTCCGCATACGACGGGGCCGGGCCTCCCGAGGGAGACCCGGCCCCGTTTCCCGTAGGCGGGTGCACGCGGGGTCCGTACGGGCCCGGTACACACGGGCCCGCAGGGGCCACGTGGACGCGGGTCTCGGACGGACCAGGCACACGCGGGGTCCGCACGGGCCCCGTGGACGCGGGTCTCGGACGGGCCAGGCACACGCCAGGCCCGTACGGGCCGGTTCACGGGCAGGCTCAGGCGGAGGCGCCCTCGCCCGCCGGGCCCACCGGCGGTGTGCCGGTCAGGTCGAGCGCGGTGCGCGCGTCCGCGCCGAGGTCCCCGGGCAGGGTCTCCCACGCCGGGTCGTACGCCTCCCAGTAGGCGTCCGCGTCGGTCGCCGTCGCCAGCTTGAGCCACTGCTTCGACGCCGCCGCGAGCTCCTTGCGCAGCGCCGCGACGGACGGGGCGGCCCCGGCGGGCCAGGTGCGCTGCCCCAGTCCCGCGTACGCCGTGTTGATCGCGCCGAGGAGCTCGGTGGCCCACACCTTGTTGGCGGTGAAGTCCTCGTCCGGGTCCTCCTCCGGCTCCCGGTACGTCACCGCCTCGATCGCGTTGACGGACGTCAGGAAGGACTCCTGGTCGTCGGTGAGCAGGGTCGCGTCGGAGCGCACGGAGCCCCGGAACGGCTTCTTCTCGCCGGCGAACGCACAGGTCACCGTGCGGTCCCCGAGCCGCCAACTCTGGCTGCTGGGCAGGTAGTAGAACAGCCAGACGTCCGCGGGGACGGCCCAGGTGTCCAGCGCGTACCCGCTGTTGATCGTGTCGCAGCGCTTCTCCGCGATCCTGTCGATCGCGTCCTCGCCGGGCCACTTGTCGAAGCCGGTCACCTTGAAGCCGCCGGTGACCTCGCCGATGTGCGGGCGTTCGCAGTCGACGACCGTGACGTCCGTCGCGTACTCCTCCAGCTTGCCCTCGGGAGTGAAGCACTGGCCGGTCCGCAGCGAGAACGGCGACTTCGAACGGGCCGCCTCGTCCATGCCCTCCTTGAAGCCGCCCCAGAACGTGCCGACGCCGCCGGTGGCGATGCCGATCACGAGCAGCAGAGAACTCAGGACGGAGAGGACGATGCCCGAGACGGCGAGCCCCCTGCCGGCCTGGTCGCGCTTCCTGATCTGCGGAAGCGCGAGGAGACCGAGCACCAGACCGAGGGGTGGCAGACAGCAGACGATGCCCGAGACGAGGGAGCCGATCGCGAGCCCGTTGGTGGTCCGCCGGGGCGGCAGCCCGTACGGACCGACGCCGGGCATGCCGGGTCCGCCGGGGCCGCCGGGCTGCCCGGCGTACGGACCGGACGTGTACGGCATCCCCGGCGAGGTGTACGGCCCCGGCGCGGGCCAACCCCCCTGCTGCGGGCCCCCCTGAGGCGACGACGGCGGCGGAGGCGGTGGGGTCGGCGGAGTCGGCTCCACGGGTACGGTGCTCCTGTTCGGGGCGAACGGCACGAACAAACGATCGGTCGCGCATCGTACGCGGCCGGATGGAGGGGGCGACATGTGGGGGACGACTCCGACGATCCCGGCGGCGACGGTACGAGCCGTCAACCGCCTCACCGCCCGATGGGCCCACGCGACCGCGACCACCGGCGCGCCCGCCGCCATCGCGCCCGCCACACCCGAACTCGGCGCCCCCGCCGGCACCGTCCTCTCCGCCGCAGGGCTCTGGCCGCTCCTCGGCTTCCTCGCGGACGGCGCCGCGGGAACCGCCCGCGCCGAACTGGAGGAGGCGCTCGGGCTGCGGGCGGAGGAGGCTGCCGGTGCCGCCCGCGGGCTGCTCGCCGCGCTCTCCGCGATACCGGGCTCGGCCGCGGCCGTCGGCCTCTGGACGCGTCACGACCTGAAGGTGCGGGAGGAGTGGCGCTCGGGGCTGCCGGAGACGGCGCTCGGCCGGCTCGGCGGCGACGGTCCCGAGGCCGATCAGCGTCGGCTCGACGCGTGGGCGGCGAAGCACACGGACGGTCTGATCCCCTCGATGCCGGTCCCGGTCCGGGAGGACACGGAGCTCGTCCTCGCGGTCGCCCAGGCGCTGCGGACACGATGGATCCGGCCCTTCGACGCGGGCCGGCTGTCACCGGAGACCGGCCCGTGGGCCGGGCGCGAGCTGGTCGGGCTCCGCCGGACCACCTCCCTGCTCGACCGGGTCGGCGTGGCGGAGACGGCCTTCGGTCCGCTCACCGTGCTGCGCGTGCTCGGGAACACCGGGGTGGACGTCCATCTCCTCCTCGGCCCGGAGGAGGCGGACGGCGGAGCCGTCCTCCCGGCGGGCGTCGAGCTCCTGTCGGGGGCGCGGAAGGCGGTGCCGGGCGACCTGCTGCCGCTCGGAACACCCGGTCCCGGGCTGCGGGTCGAGATCCGGCGGAGCACGAGCCGCGAGCCCCGCCTCCACGTCTCCACGACGCCCTTCTCACTCACCTCCGACCACGATCTCCTCGCCCACGCGCGACTGTTGGGACTCAGTGCGGCCTGCGTGGCCGATCCCGCGCCTTTCCCTGGGGTGAGCGAAGCACCGCTCGTGGTCGAGGGGGCCCAGCAGACGGCCGTGGCCCGGTTCCACGCGCGGGGCTTCGAGGCCGGCTCGGTGTCGGCGATGGCCGCGGTCGGCTGCGGCCTCCCCCACACGCCGTACCGGGTGCGGTCGGTCGAGCTCGGCATCGACCGCCCCTTCGGCTTCCTGGCCGTCCACCGCACCTCGCGGCTCGTCCTGTCGGCGGGCTGGGTCGCCGAGCCGGTCCCGTACGACGAGGGCGACCTCGCGCACCTCTACGACGACGACGATGAGGACGAGGGCTGGGGCGGGTGACGGAAGGGGCGGCCGCCGTCAGGCGACCGCCCCTCACCGCTCACGCTTCCTGCCGCTCGCGTTCCGTGCTGCTCACGAGCCGCCGGATCGGGTCAGAACTGCAGGCCCCAGGAGTCGATCTTCCCGATGTCGGCGTTCGCGTTGTCGGTGACCCGGAGCTTCCACGTGCCGTTGGCGACCTCCGAGGAGGCGTTCACGGTGTACGTGGTGTTGATGTTGTCCGAGCTGCCACCGGTGCTGAAGGCCTTCAGTGTGTACGCCGAGCCGTCGGGGGCGATCAGCTGGACCTGGAGGTCACCGATGTAGGTGTGGACGATGTTCACCGGCACCTGGAGCGCGGCCGGGGCGTTGCCGGTGACGCCGCTGACGGTGACCGGGGACTCGACGGTCGAGTTGTCGGCGATGGCGAAGTCGGCGGTGTTCTCGAACTTCGGACCGGGCGGGGTGGTGGTGCCGCCGCCGACGTAGAGCAGCCGGTTCGGGGAGCCGGAGCCCGGGTTGGTGACGACGTTCGGGGTGGCCGCGGTCGTCAGGGCCGTGGAGACCTGCGCCGGGGTCGCCGTCGGGTTGCCGGCGAGGTAGACGGCCGCGGCGCCCGCGACGTGCGGGGTCGCCATGGACGTACCGGAGATGGTGTTGGTGGCGGAGTCGCTGGAGTTCCAGGACGAGGTGATGGAGGAGCCCGGGGCGAAGATGTCCAGGACCGTGCCGTAGTTGGAGAAGCTGGAGCGGGCGTCGGTGTTGGTCGTGGAGCCGACGGTGATGGCCTCGGCGACGCGCGCCGGCGAGTAGTTGGAGGCGTTGGAGCTGTCGTTGCCCGCCGCGACCGCGTACGTGACGCCGGAGGCGATCGAGTTGCGGACGGCCGTGTCGAGGACGGTGTCGACGCCGCCGCCGAGGCTCATGTTGGCGACGGCCGGCTTCACGGCGTTCCGCGTGACCCAGTCGATGCCCGCGACGACCTGCTCGGTCGTGCCGGAGCCGGAGTTGTCGAGGACGCGGACGCCGACGATCTTCGCCTTCTTCGCGACACCGTACGACGTGCCCGCGACCGTACCGGCGACATGGGTGCCGTGCCCGTGGCCGTCCTGCGCGGTGTTGTCGTTGTCGATCGCGTCGTAGCCGTAGGAGGCACGGCCGCCGAAGTCACTGTGGGTGATGCGCACGCCGGTGTCGATGATGTACGCGGTGACGCCCTGGCCCGCGCTGTCCGGGTAGGTGTAACTCTGGTTCAGCGGAAGGGCCTTCTGGTCGATCCGGTCCAGGCCCCAGGACGGCGGGGACGGCTGCGTGCCGTCGACCGTGAAGACGCGGTTCTGGACGACGGAGGTCACGGCGGGGTCGGCCGCGAGCTTCTTCGCCTGCGCCTCGGAGAGTTCGACGGAGTAACCGTTGATCGCCGAGGTGTAGGTCCGCTTGATCTTCGCGCCGAACCTGCCGGCCACGGCACGGCCCTTGGCGGTCTCCGCCTGCGCCGACTCGTCCAGGGTGACGATGTAGCTGCCCGCGATCGTGCCTTCGGCTCCCGCGTTCTCGATGACGCCCTCCGGGGCGGCCGGTGAGGCGGCGGCCGGGAGGGTGGAGAGGGTGCCGAGGGTGAGGGCGGTGACGGCGACGGCCGCCGCGGTGGCGATTCTGCGCCGTGATTCACGCATCACTGACATGTGAGGGGTCCTCCTCATTGGTGGTGCGTTGCTGTGGGGGATTAGCAGGGCCATGACAAGACGCTGTGGCTCCACACCGCCTCGCACATCCGGCTGCCGAGCGAAAGATTGACTGATCCATAGGAATCTCACAAGGGCTCTCGACCGCCCGCAACACCCGCGCCACACAGCTGACATGCTGATCTTCATGACCTCATACGTGTGCCACCGCTGCCGGGTCCAGTCCCCCACGGACGCCCTCACCTGGCGTTGTCCGAAGTGCCGCGGCCCCTGGGACCTGGAGTTCGACAGCGGGCCGGTGCCACTCCCGTCACTCGCGTCACGAGGAAATTCGTTGTGGCGTTACGAGGAGGCATTGCCGCCGATGCCGTACGCGACGGAGGTGACGCTCGGGGAGGGCCGTACGCCCCTCGTCCCCCTGGAGGAAGGGACGGAGGGATCACTTTCCGCCAAGCTCGACTTCCTCATGCCGACCCTGTCCTTCAAGGACCGCGGCGCGGTGATGCTCGCCGCCCACGCCCTCCGCCTCGCGCGGAACGGAACCCTCCGGCGGGTCGTCGCCGACAGCAGCGGGAACGCGGGCACGGCGATCGCCGCGTACGGCGCACGGGCCGGGCTCGACTGCCTCGTGTACGTCCCCGAGGGCACCTCGCCCAAGAAGCTGGAGCAGATCCGGGCGCACGGGGCACGGGTCGTCGAGGTCCCCGGCGACCGCGAGGCCACGGCCGCCGCCGCGCGGGCCGCCGCCGACGAGCCCGGCACCTTCTACGCCTCGCACGTCTACAACCCGTACTTCCTGCACGGCACCAAGACCTACGTCTACGAGCTGTGGGAGGAGCTCGGCGGCCGCCTCCCGGACACGATCGTCGTCCCCGTCGGCAACGGCACCCTGCTCCTCGGCGCCGCCCTCGCACTCGACGAGCTGCACCGCCACGGGCTCGCGGACAACCGCCCCGCGCTCGTCGCCGTCCAGGCGGAGGCCGTCTCCCCACTGGCGGCGGCCTTCCACGCGGGCGCGGAGGAGCTGGGTGAGGCCGTCCCCGTCCGCCCCACCCTCGCCGAGGGCATCGCGATCCCCGCGCCGCCCCGCGCCCACCAGATCCTGCGGGCGGTACGGGCGACCGGCGGCACGTTCCTGACGGTGACGGAGGACCAGATCCGCACGGCCCAAAGGGAGCTGGCAGGCCGCGGGCTCTTCGTGGAGTCCACCGGCGTGGCCTGCTGGGCGGCGGTCCGGGCGGCCGCGCCGAGGCCCGGTCTCACCGTCGTACCGCTGTGCGGGGCGGGGGCGAAGACCGGCCTGGCGCAGTGACCCGGACCGGCCGGGGACCTGCCTGAGGTCGAGCGTGTACCGGCCAGAGGTCGAGCGTGTACCGGCCTGAGGTCGAGCGTGTACCGGTCCCGGACCGGCCGGGGACCTGCCTGAGGTCGAGCGTGTACCGGCCAGAGGTCTCCTACTGGAGCCCGGGGCCGGAACCCGCTGACGGCCGGGTGTCCGGCAGGGCCGCTCAGAACTCGTCGGCGCCGTTGCGGAGCTGCTCCGTCCAGTAGCCCGTCTTCGCGGCGGCCTCGTCGACGGCCAGACCACCCGCGGGAGCCTTGACGACGATGCTGCCCTCGGCCGGGCCCGCGGCGGCGAAGAGGTTCACGTTGAAGCTCTTCACGACCTCGGTGTTCCCGTGGGTGCCGCCGAGCGCGACACGCACGTTCGCGTACGCGGGCGCGCCGGGCCGCAGGACGACCGGGGCGGCCGGCTTGCTCTTCGCGACGGCCGGGACGTCCTTGGCGGTCTGGACCGGGCCGAAGGCGATCAGCGGGTACTCGAGCAGGGTGCAGGCGCTGCCGGAGGTGTTGGTGGCGGTGAGGACGATGTGCTCGGTCGGGACCTCGTCGGCCTTCGCCGCCGTGACCTTGATGTCGCCGTAGGCGCAGGCGGGCGCCTTGGCGGAGGTCTTGGTGGAGGTCTTGGCGGCGGTCTTGCCGCCGGTCGAGGACCCCGTCGTGGACCCGGCCGTGCTCCCCTTCGTACCGCTGCCGCCGGACGTACCGCCGGTCGCCGTCGAACCACCGGCCGTCGACTTGCCGGCCGAGCCGGAGCCGCTCTCCGCGGCGGTCTGGTCGGCGGCGCCCGCCGCGGCGCCCGTCTCCTTGTCTGCGGCGCCCGCGTCCGTCGCGGAGGAGCTCGCACTGCCCGCGTCCTTCGCGCCGGTGTCCGTGCCGCCGCCGCAGGCCGTCAGGCCGAGCGAGAGGGCGGCGATGGCGGCGGCGGCCAGGACGGTGGACTTGTGGTGGGTGCGCATGGTGGTTCTCCCCCGTGAAGCGTGCGGTCGGCGTGGACGCGCCGGGGCGACCGCCCCGGCGTGAGGGCTCCGAGTACGTCAGGTCCTCGGTGCTGCATCCAGCTTCCGGTCCCGCGCTGCCGTCCCGCTTGCGTACCGCTAACGATCCGCTGACAGGCGGGAGAGCCCCGCCGCCGCCCGTGCCGAACCCTCGGTGAAACCGGCCGCGTCGGACGCCGCGATCGCACGTTCCAGCTGGTCGGCGGCCTCCTCGAGACGGCCGACGCCGGCCAGCGCCTCGCCCTTCACGATCTGCAGCTGGGCCTGGACGACCACCGCGTCGGGTGCGACGAGTTCCCCGGCGCGAAGGGTGTGCGCGAGGGCCGCCTCGTAGTCCCCCGCCTTCATGCAGTGCCCCGCCAGGTGATGGAGGGTGAGCACCTGGGTGGACGGATGGCCCGTGCGGTCGGCGAGCGAGACCGCGTGCACCATGAGCAGCCCGGCCCGCTCGTGCTCCCCCGTCGCGTCCAGGACGGCGGCGTGGTTGACGTGCGCGATCGTCTCACTGATCATGTCGCCGGCCCGGGCGGCCAGGCCTGGCGCCTTCTCCAGATGGGCGAGGGCCTCGGCGTCCCTGCCCTCCTCGTGGAGGATCCAGCCGAGCAGCGCCCTTGTCCGGGACTGCGCGTCGAAGTCGCCGACGTGCTCGGCCGAGGCGAGTCCGGCCTCCAGGAGCGGCGTCCAGCCGTCCCCGATCCGCATGAGCATCAGCGGCCACTGCACCAGGGCGAGCCGCCAGGCCCGGTCGTGCAGGCCGAGGGCGGCCGCGGCGGTGACGGCGCCCTCGAGGGCTGCGCGCTCGGCCACGTACCAGTCGAGGGCCGCCGTACGGTCCTCGAACTCGAGGGTCGCGGCGGGCCGTCGGGCGTCGGCGGGCAGCGAGTAGCAGGGCTGGGAGCCCGGCTCGGCCGCCGCGTCGGCCGAGAGCCCCGTGTACAGGTAGTGGTCGAAGAGGCGGCGCAGGCCCTCGGTGTCGGCGTCCTCGGCGAGGTGTCGGGCGTAGAGCCGTACCAGGTCGTGCGGCATCCAGCGGCCGGGGACGGGCTCGGTGAGCAGATGGGCGGCGGCCAGCCGGTCCAGGTCGGCGGAGGCCTGCACCGGGGACGTACCGACGAGCACGCCCGCCGCGAAGCGGTCCAGGTCGGAGCCGGTGTGCAGACCGATCGCGCGGAACAGCCGGGCCGCGGAGTCGGGCAACTGCTGCACGGTGAGGCGCAGTGCGGCGGAGACGCCCCGGTCCTCGACGTCGAGGAGCATCAACCGGCTCTGTTCGTCGGCGAGTTCGCCGACCATCGCGTCGAGCGTCCAGCGGGGGCGCTCGGCGAGCCGTGCGGCCGTCACGCGCAGGGCGAGCGGCAGGCCGTCGCAGAGCACGGCGAGCCGTGCGGCGGCGGCGGGTTCGGCGGCGACGCGCGTCTCGCCGAGGACGGTGGTGAGCAGTGCGGCGGAAGCGGCCGCGGGGAGGTGGCCGAGCGGGACCGGTCGGGCCGCGTCGGAGGCGATGAGACCGCCGAGCCGGTCGCGGCTCGTGACCAGGGTGGCGCAGTGGTCGCCGCCGGGCAGCAGCGGCCTGACCTGCTCGGAGGAGCGGGCGTTGTCGAGGACGACGAGCAGCCGGCGGGCGGCGGTCAGCGAACGGAACAGGGCGCCGCGCGCCTCCACGGCCTCCGGGATCCGCTGCGGCTGCACGCCGAGCGCGAGGAGGAACTCGCGGAGGACACCGGCGGTCTCGGGTGCCGGGGTGTCGCTGAAGCCGCGCAGGTCGGCGAAGAGGCGCCCGTCGGGGAAGTCGGCGCGGCGCTCGTACGCCCAGTGCACGGCGAACGCCGTCTTGCCCACGCCGGCGGGCCCGGTGACCAGGCAGACGGGTCCGTCGCCGCCGCGTACGGACCGGTCGAGGGCGGCGAGTTCGGTGCCGCGCCCGGTGAATCCGCGCGGGGCGCGCGGCAGCCCCTCCGGCGCCGGGACCGCGGCGGGAGCGACGGGCCGGGGCAGCGTCACGGGCTCGGCGGAGCGGAGCAGCGTCGCGTACGCCTCGCTGAGCGTCTCGCCGGGGTCGACGCCCAGCTCTTCGGCGAGCAGCCGCCGGGTGCGGTGGTACCAGTCGATGGCGTCCGACTGCCGGCCCGAACGGCCCAGGGCCAGCATCAGCGCGGCCGCGAGGGACTCCCGCAGGGGGTGCGCGACGGCCTCGGTGCGCAGTACGGCGGCGGCCCTGGCGTGCTCGCCGAGTTCCCCGTACGCCTCGGCGAGCGACTCGACGGACGCGAGCCGCAGCTCCTCGAGCCCTCCGGCGGCGGCCTCCAGCGGCCGGCTGTGCACGGTCCCGGTGAGCGCCGGCCCCTGCCAGTACGACAGGGCCTCCCGCAGCATCCGTACCGCGTCGGCGGGACGCCGCTGCACCCCGGCGAGCGCCACGAGCTCCTCGAAGCGGTGCGCGTCCACCAGGGATTCCGGCATCCGCAGCACGTACGCCGAACCCTGCGTGGCCAGCTCGACCCCGTACGCCTCCGCCCCGTGCTCGGCGAGCAGCGCCCGCAGCCGCGAGACGTGCCCCTGCAACACGGTCTTGGCGTGGGTGGGCGGCTCCTCCTCCCAGAGCGCGTCGATCAGCTGACCGACGTTCACCGCGCTGTTGGGCCGCAGCAGCAGCATGACGAGCAGACTGGACCGTTTGGCGGGCCCCAGGGCTACGTCCCCGTCCTCCGTCACCAGCGCAACGGAGCCGAGCAGCCGGAACTCCACCAGTACACCTCCGCGATCCGTCTCCCCCGTTCACCAGCTGTCGAGGATACGTGGGGCGGGAGGGCCGACCGCCGGCTCGGCCCCACGACTGGCGGAAATCGCTAGGGTTGTCCCATGACCGCACTGCCCGACCGGATGCGCCCGCCGCGCGCGGAAGGCTGGCTCGCGGAGGACCTGGACCGCCTTCAGGAAGCGCCACGCACACCGAGCTGATCCGGGACCTGCTGCTGACCACGGCGCCCCATGAGGCGGACCGGACGGGCTCGGACCAGCGTGGCGCCCGTTTCTCGACACGCCCCGCGTCCCTACTCCACGAAGTAGGAGTCGTGCCGGACGAAGAACTCCGCCCGCTCCTCGTCCGTCGCGTCCGCCATCGCCGCCAGCCCCTCGAAGTACTCCTCGCGCGCGGCGCCCGGAGCGAAGATCATCAGCATCTCGGCGGGGGCGTCGGAGTCGTTCCGGAAGGCGTGCAGCCCGCCCTGCGGCACGTACAGGAAGTCGCCCTTCCCCGCGTCGACCCAGTCCTCGCCGTCGAACAGCCGCACCGTTCCGTCGAGTACGAAGAACGACTCCGAGATCGTCTTGTGGAAGTGCGTCCTGGGCCCGCCGGCCCTGGCACTCATCTCCACCCGGTAGAGCCCGAACTCCCCTTGTGTGGAAGCCTTGGTGGCCAGGTAGTGCATCGCGTCCCCGCCCGCGACACCGATCTCGGGAGGCGTGTCCACGGCCCGGAAGACCGCACTGACCTCGCCCTCCTCACGGTGGTAGACCTGCTCCGGATACTCCGGGTACGACATCGGATCCCCCTGGGTAGACGGCCCTGCCGGACGTGACAGCGCCCTCTTGACCAACCACGGACCGCCGGCCGTATTCCGCCCCACCGTCCCCCCGGTCCCGACCCGGAACGCCGAAGGGACCACCTCCCGGGGGAGGCGGCCCCTTCTGGGGTGCTGCTGTCGCGTTCTGGGGTGCTGCTGTCGCGCGTCACACGTTGAAGCGGAACTCCACCACGTCGCCGTCCTGCATGACGTACTCCTTGCCCTCCATGCGGGCCTTGCCGGCGGCGCGGGCGTCGGCCACCGAGCCGGTTTCCACGAGGTCGGCGAAGGAGATGACCTCGGCCTTGATGAAGCCCTTCTGGAAGTCGGTGTGGATCACACCGGCCGCCTCGGGGGCCGTCGCGCCCTGCTTGATCGTCCAGGCGCGGGATTCCTTGGGGCCGGCCGTCAGGTAGGTCTGGAGGCCCAGGGTCGCGAAGCCCACGCGGGCGAGGGTCGCCAGGCCCGGCTCCTCGGCGCCGACGGACTGGAGGAGCTCCATGGCGTCCTCCTCGTCCAGCTCCGCCAGGTCCTGCTCCAGCTTCGCGTTCAGGAAGATCGCCTCGGCCGGAGCCACCAGCGCGCTCTGCTCGGCCTTGAACGCGTCGTCCGTCAGCTCGTCCTCGTCCACGTTGAAGACGTAGAGGAACGGCTTGGTGGTGAGGAGGTGCAGGTCGTGGAGGAGCTCCGCCTTCTCCGAGCCCTGCACGATGCCCTGCGAGAAGAGGGTGTCGCCCTTCTCCAGGATCGCCTGCGCGGCCTCGACGGCGGCGACCTTGGGCGCCGTGTCCTTCTTGATCCGCATCTCCTTCTGGAGGCGCGGCAGGACCTTCTCGATCGTCTGGAGGTCCGCGAGGATCAGCTCCGTGTTGATCGTCTCGATGTCGTCCTTCGGCGAGACCTTGCCGTCGACGTGCACGACGTTCTCGTCCTTGAAGGCGCGGATGACCTGGCAGATCGCATCCGACTCGCGGATGTTCGCCAGGAACTTGTTGCCGAGGCCCTCGCCCTCGCTCGCACCGCGCACGATGCCCGCGATGTCGACGAAGTCGACCGTCGCCGGGAGGACCCGCTGCGAGGAGAAGATCTCCGCGAGCTTGGTCAGGCGGGCGTCGGGGACACCGACGACTCCGACGTTGGGCTCGATCGTGGCGAACGGGTAGTTGGCCGCCAGCACGTCGTTCTTGGTCAGGGCGTTGAACAGGGTCGACTTGCCGACATTCGGCAGACCGACGATTCCGATCGTGAGCGACACGGTGGCGACTTCCTGAAGTGTGGACGGGGGGCCGATCCCCCAGTTTACGGGCGGGCCGAACCGGCCAGTGACGCCGACCTTCGGTCGTTCTCGGGGGCAAGGTCACCCAAAGGGCGTGTCCCGGACCCGGTTCCCGCCCCATTCCGACCTACGTTGGTGGAGTGGAGCAGCACAGGACAAGTCAGCCGCAAGGCCGCCGACGGCCCCAAACCCCCGTCACGCCGCCCGTCACCCCGCCCCCCGCGCTCGTGGAGGGCGCGGCCGTGTACCGGGTGACCGGCCGGACCCGGCGGGGCCCCGGCGGCCCCCGCGTCCAGCGCGCCGGGGCACCCGGAGCGGCGGCCGGGAAGCCGAACGGACGGCCCGTGCCGCCCGTCGTCCTCGCACTGCGGCGGCTCCCCCAGCCCCGCCTCACCGGGCTCGGCGCCGGGCTCTTCGCCTCCGCGGTCATGCTGACGCTCGGCTTCCTCGACCTGCTGCTCCTCGACGGCTCCCCCGTCGTCTACGGACTGCTGTTCCTGCCGGTCAGCGCCCTGACCGCGCTCTGGGTCCGGGCCGCGGACCTCGTCACCGCCCCCATCGGCGTGCCCATCGCCTTCGCCGTCGGAGTCGTCCCCATCGCGGGCGGCACGGGCGGCTTCGGCGGCCAGGCCATGGCCGTCGTCACCGCCCTGGCGGTGCACGCCGGCTGGCTGTACGGCGGGACCCTCGTCGCCGGGCTCATCGCGAGCGTGCGGAAGGTGCGGGAGATGGGCCGGCGCCAGCACCTCGTGCGTACCGCCGCCGCGGCGGCCCCGGCCGCCGGTAACCCGGCCGGACCCTCCGCCGGCGCCGGCGAGGCGCCCGGGGCCGGCGGGAGGGGATCCGCGCCGGGCGGCCGGACCCCTCGGCGCCGCCCCGTCGGCTAGACCGGCCCTCGTACGCGGACGGACACGAGGACGCCCGGAGACCCGCCACCCGGAGACCCGGGCGCCCTCTACGCCGCCCCCGCCGCCATCCCGGCCCCCACGATCCCCGCGTTGTTCTGGAGTTCCGCCGGGACGATCTCCGCCCTGATGCCCTCGATGAGCGGCAGGAACCTGTCCGCCTTCCGGCTCACCCCGCCGCCGATGATGAACAGCTCCGGCGAGAACAGCATCTCCACGTGCGCGAGGTACTTCCGCACGCGGCGCGTCGCCCAGTGCTCCCAGCTGAGGTCCTCGTCCTCCTTGGCCTTCGTCGACGCCCTGGTCTCCGCGTCGTGGCCCTTGAGCTCCAGGTGGCCCAGCTCCGTGTTCGGGACGAGCCGGCCGTCGACGAAGAGGGCCGAGCCGATGCCCGTGCCGAGGGTCAGCATGATCACGGTGCCCTTGCGGCCGCGGCCCGCGCCGAAGGTCATCTCGGCGATGCCGGCCGCGTCGGCGTCGTTCAGGACGGTCACCGGGAGGCCGCCGAGGCGGTCGCTCAGCAGGGTGCCCGCGTCCACGCCGACCCACGATCTGTCGACGTTCGCCGCTGTACGGATGGTCGAGCCGGTCACCACTCCCGGGAACGTCACCCCCACCGGTCCCGTCCAGCCGAAGTGCGCCACGACCTCCGCGACGCACCCCGCCACACCGTCGGGTGTGGCGGGGTGCGGGGTCAGTACCTTGTGGCGCTCCTCGGTGAGCGCCCCGCGCTCCAGGTCCACGGGGGCGCCCTTGATGCCCGAGCCGCCGATGTCCACTCCGAAGACGTTCATGGAATCCACGGTACGGGCTGGGGTGCCGGGTTACTCCTTGACGGAAGCGGCGGGCTCACCCGCGCCGAGCTTCTCGGCGACGGCCCTGAGGTCCTTGTTGCGGAGCTCCTTGGGCAGGGAGAAGGTGAGGGACTCGTCGGCCGTCTTGACGATCTCCACGTCGGCGTAACCGCGCTCGGAGAGCCACTCCAGGACCTCCTGCACGAGGATGTCCGGGACGGAGGCGCCGGAGGAGAGACCGACGCTGGTGACGCCCTCCAGCCAGGCCTCGTCGATCTCGCTCGCGAAGTCGACCAGGTACGCGGCGGGGACGCCGGCCTGCTTGGCGACCTCGACCATGCGGATCGAGTTCGAGGAGTTCTTCGAGCCGACGACGATGACGAGCTCGGCCTGGCCCGCCAGCTCCTTGATCGCGATCTGGCGGTTCTGGGTGGCGTAGCAGATGTCGTCGGACGGCGGGGAGATCAGCTGCGGGAACTTCTCCTTCAGCGCGTCGACCGTCTCCATCGTCTCGTCGACCGAGAGCGTGGTCTGGGAGAGCCAGACGACGCGGGACGGGTCGCGGACCTCGATCTTGGCGACGTCGCCGGGGCCGTCGACCAGCTGGATGTGGTCGGGGGCCTCGCCGGAGGTGCCGATGACCTCCTCGTGGCCCTCGTGGCCGATGAGGAGGATGTCGAAGTCCTCGTTGGCGAAGCGGACGGCTTCCTTGTGGACCTTGGTGACCAGCGGGCAGGTGGCGTCGATGGTCGCGAGGCGGCCCTGGCGGGCCTCCTCGTGGACGGTCGGGGCGACGCCGTGCGCGGAGAACATCACGATGTTGCCCGGCGGCACCTCGGTCGCCTGGTCGACGAAGACGGCGCCCTTCCGCTCCAGGGTCTGGACGACGTACTTGTTGTGGACGATCTCGTGCCGGACGTAGATCGGGGCCCCGTACTGCTCCAGGGCCTTCTCCACCGCGATCACGGCACGGTCCACGCCCGCGCAGTAGCCGCGGGGAGCGGCGAGCAGGACACGCTTCGGGCGGTTCGTCGCGGAGGCGGAATCGGGCGTCGACGCGGGCGTTGCAGTCATGCGTCCCATCGTAAGGCCGCGTCGGTGAGCGGTTTGATCGGTGCCGTGGCCGAAACTGTGGCCATGGCCGAGGAATCGCAGGTGGCGGCGCACGGGGAAGACGCGGAACACACGGGACTTCGTCGGAACCTCGGGTTCCGGGACCTGGTCGTCTACGGGCTGCTGTTCATCGCCCCCATGGCGCCCGTCGGCGTCTTCGGCACGCTCGACGCGAAGTCCGGCGGCGCGGTCGCACTCGTGTACGTCGTGGCCACGGTCGCCATGGCCTTCACGGCCTTCAGCTACGCGCAGATGGTGCGGGTCGCGCCCCAGGCCGGCTCCGTCTTCACGTACGCGCGCAAGGGCCTCGGCGAAGGGCCGGGGTTCATCGCCGGCTGGATGGCGATGCTCGACTACCTGCTGATCCCCGCGGTCGCCTACCTCTTCGCCGGCATCGCGATGGAGGCGCTGGTCCCGGAGGTCGACCGGTGGGTGTGGACCGGGATCGCCGTCGTCCTGACGACCCTGCTCAACCTCTGGGGCGTACGGGCGGCGGCCCGGGTCGGCTTCGCCGTGCTCGCGATGGAGATCGTCGTGCTGCTCGTCTTCGTCGTCTCCGCGATCACGGTGCTCGCGGAGGACGGGGCACGGCGCGACTGGTGGTCGCCGCTCGCCGGTGACGGGACGTTCTCCCTGGCCGCGGTCTTCGGCGCGGTCTCCGTGGCCGTCCTGTCCTACCTGGGCTTCGACGCGATCGCCTCCTTCGCGGAGGAGGTCACGGGCGGCTCGGCGAAGGTGGCGCGGGCGCTGCTGTTCTGCCTGGCCCTCGCGGGCGTCCTGTTCATCGCGCAGACCTGGCTGGTCGCGCTGCTCGAACCGGTGTCGTCGGCCGACCTCGCGGCCGACCCGGGGAAGCAGGGGTCGGCCTTCTACGACGCCGTCGAGAGCGCGGTCGGCAGCTGGCTGCACGACCTCGTGGCCGTCTCGAAGGCGATCGGCGCGGCCTTCGCGGCGCTCGCGGGGCAGGCGGCCGGTGGCCGTCTCCTCTTCGCGATGGGCCGCGACCGGCGGCTGCCGCACGTGCTCGCCCGGACGGACGGGGGCGTGCCGCGGGTGGCGCTCCTGGTGTCGGCGACGGTGACGATGATCGCGGCGGTGTGGGCGGCCCGTCGGGACGACGGCCTCGACCACCTGGTGTCGGTGGTGGACGTGGGCGCCCTGACGGCGTTCGTCCTGCTGCACGCGAGCGTGGTGGGCTGGTTCGCGGTACGCAGGGCGGAGGGGCCGCCGCACTTGCTGAAGCACGTCGTCCTGCCCGTGGTCGGCGCGGCGATCCTGATCGCGGTCATCGTGGAGGCCTCGGTGGCGGCGCAGGTGGTGGGCGTGGTGTGGCTGGGCGTGGGCCTGATCGTCCTGGCGGTACAGGGCGCGACGAGAACACCGGCGAACCACTGAGCGACGCGGGCCTCACGGGGCGGACGCATGCCCTCCGGGTGGCGGGCGGGACGAGGCCGGGGCGCGGCCATGGCCTCCAGGTGGCGGGCGGGCGCGTGACCGGGGCGCGGCCCTGATCCCCGGGTGGCGAGGCGGGCGCCTGGCCGGGGCACGGCCCTGATCCCCAGGTGGCGGGACTCGTGGGCGCCGCCCTGATCCGCAGGTGGCGGGACTCGTGGGCGCGGTCCTGGCCTCCAGGTGGCGGGCGGGCCCGTGGCCGGAGCCGGGCTCCTGGCCTCCAGGTGGCGGCTGCCGCGTCGCCGGGCCGCTGCCCCGGTCGCGGGGCGGTGAGTCCGCGTCCGGCCCGGGAGGGGGCAGTGCGTGCGCGTCCGGCCCGGGAGGGGGCAGTGCGTGCGCGTGCCCCTGACGTTGTCGTACCGCGCGGTTACGCTCGGTCCATGGCTCTGACTACGTCCGCCGAAGCGCCGCTTCCCGTCGGTGAGGTCTCCCGTCTGATCGGGGGGTGGATCGACCGGCTCGGGGCGATCTGGGTCGAGGGGCAGATCACGCAGCTCTCCCGGCGCCCCGGCGCCGGGGTCGTCTTCCTGACGCTGCGGGATCCCTCGTACGACATCTCCATCGGCGTCACCTGCTACCGCCAGGTCTTCGACGCGGTCGCGGACGTCGTCTCGGAGGGCGCCCGGGTCGTCGTGCGCGCCAAGCCCGAGTGGTACGCGCCGCGCGGCCAGCTGTCGCTGCGGGCGGTGGAGATCAAGCCCGTCGGCATCGGCGAGCTGCTCGCCCGGCTCGAGCAGCTGAAGCGGAGCCTCGCCTCCGAGGGGCTCTTCGCGCTCGACCGGAAGAAGCCGCTGCCGTTCCTGCCGCACCGCATCGGCCTCGTCTGCGGCCGCGCCTCCGCGGCGGAGCGGGACGTCCTGGAGAACGCGCGCCGGCGCTGGCCCGCCGTCGCCTTCGAGGTGCGGAACGTGGCGGTGCAGGGCGTGAAGGCGGTGCCCCAGGTAGTCCAGGCCGTCAAGGAGCTGGACTCCCACCAGGACGTCGACGTGATCATCGTCGCCCGGGGCGGCGGCAGCGTCGAGGACCTGCTGCCGTTCTCGGACGAGCAGCTCGTCCGAGCCGTCGCCGACTGCCGTACGCCGGTGGTCTCGGCCATCGGCCACGAACCCGACTCGCCCCTCCTCGACCTCGTGGCCGACCTGCGCGCCTCGACGCCGACGGACGCGGCCAAGAAGGTCGTCCCGGACGTCGGCGAGGAGCTGGACCGGGTGCGCGGGCTGCGGGACCGGGCCCTGCGGACCGTACGCGGGCTGCTCGACCGGGAGGAGCGCGGTCTCGCACACACGCTCGCCCGGCCCGTCATGGAGCATCCGCAGCGCATGGTCGAGGTCCGCGAGGACGAGCTCGTCGCGCTGCTCGCGCGCAGCCGTCGGGTCCTCGGGCATCTCCTGGACCGGGCGGACTCCGAGCTGTCGCACACCCGGGCACGAGTCCGGGCGCTGTCGCCCGCCGCGACGATGGAGCGGGGTTACGCGGTGCTCCAGCGGGCCGACGGCTCGGTGGTCCGCTCCCCCGAGGAGGTCGCGGCCGACGAGGAGCTGCGGGCCCGGGTCGCGGAGGGCGAGTTCGCGGTACGGCGCGTGGCCGGCCCCCACCCGGCCTGAGCGGAACCGCACCGGGGCGCGCAGAACCAGCAGGACCACGCATGACCACGTAGGACCACGCATGACCACGTAGGACCACGCAGGACCACGTAGGACGCAAGAGAACCGGTTACGGAGGGTGGAGCGGCACATGGCAGCGGGAACGGGTACGGCGGGATCGGGTACGGACGAGGCGGCGCTCGGTTACGAGCAGGCGCGCGACGAGCTCATCGAGGTCGTACGGCGGCTCGAAGCGGGCGGGACGTCCCTGGAGGAGTCCCTCGCGCTCTGGGAGCGCGGCGAGGAGCTGGCGAAGGTCTGCCGGCGCCGCCTGGAAGGGGCGCGGGCCCGGCTGGACGCCTCGCTCGCCGCCGAACGCGCGGCGGAGGAGGCCGAGGGCGCGCCGGGCGCCGACGGGGACGAGTAGCCGCCCACGACACCGACCGCCCCGACGCGGACCGCCCCGGCACCGACCACCGCGCGCCACCGGCCCGCCCGGACCGCCCCCGCACCGCCGACCTGCGGCGACTCCACGGCACGGCGTAGACTGGCGAGTGAAGCGGATCACTATCCGGATGGATTGGTTGAACTTTCACCAATCTTCGGCGTACTGTCGAGGACATCGCTTGAACCCCCTACGAGCGAACCCCCTTTGCAGTCCGGAAGGTACGCAGCATGTCTCTCGCCCTTGACGCCGCCGCTCAGGATCTCCTTTTCCGCGAGGCCCGCACCGCCAACACGTTCACCGACGAGCCGG
This sequence comes from Streptomyces sp. NPDC056480, assembly GCF_042795405.1. Taxonomy (NCBI): domain Bacteria; kingdom Bacillati; phylum Actinomycetota; class Actinomycetes; order Kitasatosporales; family Streptomycetaceae; genus Streptomyces; species Streptomyces sp. NPDC056480. The sequence goes on from NZ_JBHTSA010000062.1 coordinate 41,684, forward strand.
TGACCGACGAGCAGGTCCAGGCGATATACGACCTGGTGAAGTACGGCCCGACCGCCTTCAACCAGACCCCGCTGCGCATCACCCTGGTCCGCTCCCCCGAGGCCCGCGAGCGCCTGGTCAAGCACATGGCCGAGGGCAACCGGCCCAAGACCGCCACCGCGCCGCTCGTCGCGATCCTCTCGGCCGACAACGAGTTCCACGAGGAGCTCCCGGCCCTGCTTCCGCACTTCCCGCAGGCCAAGGACATGTTCTTCGCCGAGCGCCCGGTCCGCGAGCAGTCCGCCGTCCTGAACGCCGCCCTGCAGGCCGCGTACTTCATCGTCGGCGTCCGCGCCGCCGGCCTGGCCGCCGGCCCGATGACCGGCCTGGACTTCGCCGGCGTCCAGAAGGAGTTCCTGGACGACGACCACACCCCGCTGATGGTCGTCAACATCGGCAAGCCGGGCGACGACGCCTGGTTCCCGCGCTCCCCGCGCCTCTCCTTCGACGAGGTCGTCACCACCGTCTGAGTCCGCTGACGCGGCGATGACGCGGCGATGACGCGAAGAAGGCCCCGCACTCTCGTGGAGTGCGGGGCCTTCTTCATGCCGTCGCCCGGGATCAGGCCTTCTTCGACTGGAGCGAGCCCACCATCTCGGCGAGCCGCTCGAACGACGCCGTGCCGGTCACCACCGTCGTCGCCCCGCCGTCCACCCGGACGAGCGCGTCGTACTTCGGGCCCTCCCAGCGCTGCCAGACCCGGCCCGCCACCGTCTCGGTCTTCCCGGTGTCCTTCGCCCGCTGGGTGACGTCCGGCACGAAGGTCTTCGGCGCGGCCGTCGACTGGTGGATCGCCACGTACTGGGTGTCCGGCGAGAGGAAACCGAGCTGCCAGGCGTTGGCGTTCTCGCGCTTGTACGAGACGACCGTCGCCTTCCAGCCCTCGCCGAGGCCCTCGGGGGCCAGCACCGGATACGGTGCCGCCCGCTGAGCCGTCAGGAGCTCGACCCGGTAGTCCTTCGCCTTGACCGGTTCGGCGCTCTCATCATGCGGAATGAAGAGATACATCACTCCCGCGGCGACCAAGATCACCCCGAGGGACTGGAACATCCCGCGTACCGTCTGCCTGCCTCGCATACCTGCCACGCGCACCATGGTCGCATCAAGGGTCCGTGCTCATACGTGGGCCCCTCTGCTCATTTTGTCGACGTACCGATAGAGTCGCAGCACCCTCCCTTAACCGGCCGTCGCCGTACAGAAAGGTGCGTTCCGATGACCGAGCAGCAGAATCTGCCGCCCGAGCTCGTGGTCTCCCCCGAGGCTCCCGACCGCAACCTCGCCCTTGAGCTGGTCCGCGTCACCGAGGCCGCCGCCATGGCCGCCGGCCGCTGGGTCGGCCGCGGCGACAAGATCGGCGCGGACGGCGCGGCGGTCAACGCCATGCGCACCCTGATCTCCACCGTCTCGATGAACGGCGTGGTCGTCATCGGCGAGGGCGAGAAGGACGAAGCGCCCATGCTCTTCAACGGCGAGCGGGTCGGAGACGGCACCGGCGCCGAGGTCGACATCGCCGTCGACCCGATCGACGGCACCACGCTGAACGCCAAGGGCATGCCGAACGCGATCGCCGTCCTGGCCGCCGCCGACCGCGGCACCATGTTCGACCCGTCGGCGGTCTTCTACATGGACAAGCTGGTCACCGGCCCCGAGGCCGCCGACTTCGTCGACATCAACGCCCCCGTCTCGGTCAACATCCGCCGGGTCGCCAAGGCGAAGAACTCCTCCCCCGAGGACATCACGGTCGTCATCCTGGACCGCCCCCGTCACGAGGGCATCGTCAAGGAGATCCGCGAGACCGGCGCCCGCATCAAGTTCATCTCGGACGGCGACGTCGCCGGTTCGATCATGGCCGTCCGCGAGGGCACCGGCGTCGACATGCTCATGGGCGTCGGCGGCACCCCCGAGGGCATCATCTCCGCCTGCGCCATCAAGTGCCTCGGCGGTGTGATCCAGGGCAAGCTGTGGCCGAAGGACGAGGCCGAGCGCCAGAAGGCCCTCGACGCGGGCCACGACCTGGACCGGGTGCTCTCCACGAACGACCTGGTCGGCGGCGACAACGTCTTCTTCGTCGCGACCGGCATCACCGACGGCGAGCTGCTCCGCGGGGTGCGCTACCGCGCGGAGACGGCGACCACGCAGTCGCTCGTCATGCGCTCGAAGTCCGGCACGATCCGCCAGATCGACTCCACGCACCGGCTCTCGAAGCTGCGCGCGTACAGCAAGATCGACTTCGACCGCGCGAAGTAGCGTCGCCGGTCGACACGGCACCGACGCTTCGCCACGAAGCGGTACGAAGAGGGGCGCCCCCATGTGCGGTGGGGGCGCCCCTTCCCGTACGGAACGACGGCGACGGCCGCGCTCCCGTCAGCCGCGAAGGCTGTGCGTCCCGGTCAGCCCGCCTGGGCGATGCGGTCCGTCGCGGCCGCCTTCCGCAGCTCGACCTCGCGCCGCCGGCGGCGGGCCAGGGCGACGCGGCGCTCCGCCGCGGTGAGCCCGCCCCACACCCCGTACGGCTCGGGCTGGAGGAGCGCGTGCTCCCGGCACTCGACCATCACGGGACAGCGGCCGCAGACCCGCTTGGCGGCCGCCTCACGCGCGAGCCGCGCGGCGGTCGGCTCCTTGGAGGGGGCGAAGAACAGTCCGGCCTCGTCCCGGCGGCACACCGCCTCCGCGTGCCAAGGACCGGCCTCGTCCTCCCGTGCAGGGGCGCGCTGAGGGGGCACGGCGGCGACCTGGAGGGGCTGATGCGGCAGTTGCAGCACGGTCTACTCCTGACGACGGCTTCGCGAGCGAGCGGCGATGCACCAGCCCTACCCGCTGTGCGCGCGCCTATGCACTGCGTGCCGCGCCGTTCCGCACTGCGGATACCCGAGGGCGAATTCCGGTCACCCCGGGACCGCCGGTCGGAACGGCGTGTCGGACCCAGCCGTCGGACCGGGCCATCAGATCCGGCCGCCGGACCCGGCCGCCTCACCCATCGCCTCGCCCGTCTCCGGGTCAGTGGCCGAGGTGCTTGCGCATCCTGTCCTGGAGGTCGGTGATCCACTTGCCGCGCTTGGGCCTGGCCTCGACGTTCCCGAAGACCGAGTAGCCGTTGATGACGACGACCGGGGCCTGCGGGTCGACGCCCTCCAGGGTCACGACCTCGAAGTTGCCGAAGACCCCGCTGCCGTTGCCCCGGAGGCTGATGTTCTCGGGGACCCGGACCTCCACGTTGCCGAAGATCGACGTGGCGTTGATGGTGGTCAGCCGCTGCGCGAAGATCGCCTCGGTCAGGTCGATCTCGATGTTCCCGAAGAGCGCGAACGCGTTCGTCCGGCGGCTCACCCGCCACCGCCCCTTGCGGGTGGTGCTGGAGAAGATCGCGACGAGGTTGGCCGGAGGGCCGTCGGCTTCCTCCGGGCCGTACCCGTAGTCCGGCGCGGGCTCCTGGCGCGTCCGGGCGCCCGGCAGGTCGCGGACGATCGGCTCCAGCTCCCCGACGGTCTTCGCCCGGTACACCGAGTCGATCCGGTCCGAGTGCTCCTCGGCGTCGATCCGCCCCTCGGCCAGGGCGTCCCTGAGGATGTCCGCGATCCGGTCCCGGTCCGCGTCCGAGGCCCGCAACGAGCCCTGCGGGTCGGCGAAGACGGTCTCCGCGGGGGCGGGCTCTGCGGGTGCGGCCTGCCGCTGCGGCTCCGGCTGCTTTTCGGGTTCGGGCTTCTTTTCGAGGTCCACGTCGCCAGCCTAGCGAAACGCGATAGATCGCGACCAGGGGGCGGGGCCGTGGCCTGTGGACGACGTCTCGAACCGGGCGCCCGAAACGCCGGGTTGAAGCCACGCCCGACCGGGGCGGGGCCGAACGCCCCACGAGCCCGGCCCGGAGCGCCGAAACGCGCCACTCCGGCGCGGTCCCCGTTCCAAGTGAGCCTTACCTCACAGGACCGGGCCCCTGGCCGCGTTCTACGCTGGAGGGCGCACTGCCAACGGAGGCGGTGCGCCGTCTTGCCGAGTGAGGAATGGCCCCCATGCCAGAGTTTGCGTACTCCGATCTGCTCCCCCTGGGAGAGGACACCACGCCCTACCGCCTGGTGACCTCCGAAGGTGTCTCCACCTTCGAGGCCGACGGCCGTACGTTCCTCAAGGTCGAGCCGGAGGCGCTGCGCACCCTGGCCGCCGAGGCCATCCACGACATCCAGCACTTCCTGCGCCCGGCCCACCTGGCCCAGCTGCGCCGGATCATCGACGACCCCGAGGCCTCGTCGAACGACAAGTTCGTCGCGCTCGACCTCCTCAAGAACGCGAACATCGCCGCCGCCGGCGTCCTGCCCATGTGCCAGGACACGGGCACCGCGATCGTCATGGGCAAGCGCGGCCAGAACGTGCTGACCCCCGGCCGCGACGAGGAGGCCCTGTCCAAGGGCATCTACGACGCGTACACCAAGCTCAACCTGCGGTACTCGCAGATGGCCCCGGTCACCATGTGGGAGGAGAAGAACACCGGCTCGAACCTGCCCGCGCAGATCGAGCTGTACGCGACCGACGGCGGCGCGTACAAGTTCCTCTTCATGGCCAAGGGCGGCGGCTCCGCCAACAAGTCCTTCCTCTACCAGGAGACGAAGGCCGTCCTCAACGAGGCGAGCATGATGAAGTTCCTGGAGGAGAAGATCCGCTCGCTCGGCACGGCCGCCTGCCCGCCGTACCACCTGGCGATCGTCGTCGGCGGCACGTCCGCCGAGTTCGCGCTCAAGACCGCGAAGTACGCCTCCGCGCACTACCTGGACGAGCTGCCCGCCGAGGGCTCGGCCGAGACCGGCCACGGCTTCCGCGACAAGGAGCTGGAGGAGAAGGTCTTCGAGCTGACGCAGAGGATCGGCATCGGCGCGCAGTTCGGCGGCAAGTACTTCTGCCACGACGTCCGCGTCGTCCGTCTCCCCCGCCACGGCGCCTCGCTGCCCGTCGCGATCGCCGTCTCCTGCTCGGCCGACCGCCAGGCCGTCGCGAAGATCACCGCCGAGGGCGTCTTCCTGGAGCAGCTGGAGACCGACCCGGCGCGCTTCCTGCCGGACACCACGGACGAGCACCTCTCCGAGGAGAGCGACGTCGTCACCATCGACCTGAACCAGCCGATGGACGACATCCTCGCCGAGCTGACCAGGTACCCGGTCAAGACCCGCCTCTCCCTCAACGGCCCGCTGGTCGTGGCGCGCGACATCGCGCACGCCAAGATCAAGGAGCGCCTGGACGCGGGCGAGGAGATGCCGCAGTACCTGAAGGACCACCCGGTCTACTACGCGGGCCCGGCGAAGACCCCCGAGGGGTACGCCTCCGGTTCCTTCGGCCCGACGACGGCCGGCCGGATGGACTCGTACGTGGAGCAGTTCCAGGCGGCGGGCGGCTCGAAGGTCATGCTGGCCAAGGGCAACCGCTCGCAGCAGGTCACCAACGCCTGTGGCAGCCACGGCGGCTTCTACCTCGGCTCGATCGGCGGCCCGGCGGCGCGGCTCGCGCAGGACTGCATCAAGAAGGTCGAGGTCGTCGAGTACGAGGAGCTCGGCATGGAGGCGGTCTGGAAGATCGAGGTCGAGGACTTCCCCGCGTTCATCGTGGTGGACGACAAGGGCAACGACTTCTTCCAGAACCCGGCCCCGGAGCCGACGTTCACGCACATCCCGGTGCGGGGTCCCGGCCTCGGCTGATCGCCCGACACCTGACGCCTGACGCCTGGCGCCTGACGCCTGGCGCCTGACGCCTGACGCTCGCCCCTCGGTCCTCCTGGACCGGGGGGCTTCGTCGTCCGGTCCCGAGCTTCGCCGTCCGATTCAGGCTTCGCCGTTCGGTCCGGGGCCTCGGCGTCCGCTCCAGGGCTTCGCCGTCCGCTCAGAAAGTCGCTACCGACCGGTAGCCATCTCGTTGCCTACTGTCCAGTATTGAGCGCGAGCATGCCAAAGTCCCCGAGCCGGTCGACCAAGGAGCCCCCCATGCCCGTCACGCCCTTCCGCAGGCGAGCCGCCGCCGGAACCACCGCCACGCTCGCGCTGACCGCCTTCCTCGTCGTCGGCCCCGCGCCCACCGCCTCGGCCTCCGACCCGGACGGCCACAGCACGTCGACCGCCGCCTTCAAGGACGTCGACTACACGACCTGGCGCCGTGACGTGGCCGCCGTGGTCGCACAGGCCCGCCCGTACATCGAGGAGCGTTCCAAGAACGCGGGCGACGAGAAGCAGGCGATCGTCCTCGACATCGACAACAGCTCGCTGGAGACCGACTTCCACCCCTTCTGGGAGCTGCCGACCCCGGCCATCGCCGAGGTGCGCACCCTCGTCCGCGAGGCTCACGACCGCGGGGTCGACATCTTCTTCGTCACCGCCCGCCCCGGGATCATCCACTCGCTCACGGACTGGAACCTGAAGCAGGTCGGCTACCCGGTCGACGGGCTGTACGTGCGCTCGCTTCCCGACCTGTTCGCCGAGGTCAGCGCGTACAAGACGGAGCAGCGCGCCAAGATCGAGGGCAAGGGCTACACGATCATCGCGAACATCGGCAACAACACCACCGACCTGGTCGGCGGTCACGCCGAGCGCACGTTCAAGCTCCCGGACTACGGCGGCAAGCTCTCCTGAACCGCCGCGGTGGGCCCGGCCCGGACTCCGTCCGGGCGGCTCACCGGGTGAGGTGGAACTCCAGTCGGGAGAAGTCCCCGTCCGGCGTCGAGCGAATGGTGCCGCGCGCGTCCTTGAAGTCGCCCGTCCCACCGGTGACGGCGATGTCGAACGCGGCCTGTTCCTCGGCGTCCGGGTCGACCGACAAGAGGGTCTGGCCCATGATCTGCCCGCCGGGTCCGCCGTTCAGCACGAACGTGCCCACGCACAGGAGGTCGTTGGGGCTGCCGGTGCGGACCACGGTGCAGGTCACGCCGTCCCGGCCGACGTTGTCGCCGCCCTTGGACCGGAAGAGGTCGTCGGCGAAGGCGAACGAGTCCCCGAGTCCGGCCGGCGGCCCGGTCGTGTCGCCGCCCTGGTCGGTCGGGACCTCCTTGGCGTAGAGCGTGAACTCGAACCCGTCGGCGGCGGACGCCGGGACGGCTGCGACGGCGGAGAAGGCACCCGCGGCCACCGCGGTGACGCCGAGCACGCCGATCCTCCTGAAGCTGCGGATCATGTCCTGCCTCCTGCGGGGAAGCCCCCCGGGGATCTTCGGACCTGTCTCACATTGTGCGACGCCGGCCCCGGGTACGCCCGTCCGGGGGACGCCGGGACCGCCACTACGCTGACGCGCATGAGACACCCGATACGGACCCTGGCCCCGGTCACCGCCGCCCTGGCGGCGGGGCTGCTGCTCGCCGGCTGCGGCGGCGTCGAGCCGCTGCCCGAGGTCACGCAGGGCGCACGGCCCACGACGGAGACGCCCGCGGCCGCCACGTCCGCCCTGACGCTCGGCGGTCCGGGGACGGCCTGCGTACTGCCCGTCTCCTTCGGGGTGGCGGAGAAGTGGACGCCGAAGGCGGTCGAGGACCCCGAGAACCCGGAGTTCGCGGCGCTCACCCGGCAGGGACCGGCCACCGTTCGCTGCGAGGTCGACGCCAAGCCGGCCGGGCACGTGGGCTTCCTGCGGGTGTGGACGGCCGGGAAGGGCCCGGCGAGGACGGCCCTCGAAGGGTTCGTGAAGGCCGAACAGAACACCTCCGCGGTGACCTACAAGGAGAGCGGATCCGGCGCGGGGCCCGTCACCGAGGTGACGTACACCGTCTTCAACAAGGTGATGGAGGAGTCGAAGGAGGAGCGCGCCTTCGCCGTCTCGACGCCGAAGGGGACGGTGATCGTGCACCTCGGCGGGCTCGACACGGCGGAGCACCGGGCGATGATCCCGGCCTACGAGCTGGCCAGGAGCACGCTCAAGGCGCTCTGAGTCCGCACCCGTACGGAGCGGGAGCGCGGTCCCCGTACGGAGCGGGAGCGCGGTCCCCGTGCCGAGCACGGCCGTGCCGGCAGGGCCGTCGCCTCGCCTCGTACCGAGCACAGCCGGCGCCCCGTGCCGCGCAGGACCGTGGCCCCCGTCCGAGCACGGA
>NZ_JBHTSA010000063.1:0-49637 GCF_042795405.1 Streptomyces sp. NPDC056480
TTCCTCGTAAAGGAATGCCTGGCCGTCGTTCCGGTGGTGCGGCCGCTTTATTGCGGCGTATTCAACTATTCAGTGGCGGCCTTCAGCAGGATGTCCTCGAACACCTTCGGGTCGTCCGAGCCGATCACCGGCCAGCCGATGCCGTAGGCGCCCTCCCAGTCCACCTCGATGCCGGGATTGGCGTGGTCGGAGCCGTCGGGCAGGAACAGATGGGGGCTGCAGTCCACCCGGTCGCTCGCCGCGAGCACCGCCTGGTCCGCGAGCGACCGGCGCGCCCGCCCGTCGTCCAGGGCCTCGGCGAGGGCGTCGACGTCGACGGCGCCGGTCTCGGCGGCCACGTCAAGGATCACCTTGCGGTGGCTGATGCAGCGCGATTCGGCCCAGAACGCCCGGCGCAGCCCCAGGTCGAGCTGTTCCGAGGCGCGCAGGCTCTGCTCCTTGGCGGCGAGCACCGCCTCCAGGGCGGGCAGGGTCGTCGACGGGTAGAGCCAGTCCTTGGCCTGCCACAGCTGCCAGCCGGCGGCCGGCTCGAGGCTGGCCATCCGGGCGACCTCGCTGTCCGTGCCGGGGCGCGGGCTGGGGGCGTCGTTGAGCAGTTCGAGGGGGAAGGCGCGCAGGTCGAAGGCGACCTGCTCCTCCAGGCCGAGACGGGCCCGGGTGGTGTGCAGCCGGTGGATCGCGATGTGCGCGAAGGAACACCAGATGTCGGAGAAGACGGTGACGACTCCGCGCGGCGGCGTCAGGTCGGCGGTGGTCGGGTCGGACATGGTTCTCCTCGGTTCGTGCGGGGATCTCAGGCGGCGGGGGGCTCGACGGCGTCGAGCGCGGCCTCGAGGTCGAGGTCGGCGCCGGGCAGCCAGGCGGGCAGGGAGGGGATGCGGGCCATCGCCTCGAAGAGCCGCGGTACGGCGGCCTCGCGGACGGTCGGCCCGTGGGCGCTCAGCAGCTTCGCGGGGCGCAGGGCGGCCAGCTCGTGCACCGGCCGGAGGAATTTCGTCTCGTCGACCAGCGCGGTCCACGGGGCTATCGCCCGGTTGAGGACCTCGAAGCCGTGGAAGAATTCCGCCTCCGAAAGGTCGGTGAACTCGTGGCTGATTTCCTCGACGACGGTCCCGAAACTGTCGGAGCTGTAGAGCGTTCCATCGGAATGGTCGAACACGGCGAGGGTTCCGGGTGAATCGAAAGTGGGCGGCCGGTGAAAACTGAGCTCACGGTCGCCGACTTTCACGCGGCTTCCCGGGTTGGCGGTGACGACCCGTTCCTGCGGAATGCTGAACTCTTCCGATATTCGCGTCAGCGATATGGCGTTGGCGAGGACCTTCGCGTTCGGCGCCGCTTCCAGGATCCGGGCGAGGGCGCCGGTGTGGTCGCGGTCGTCGTGGGTGACGACGACCCAGCGCAGATCGGCCGGATCGATCAGCGACCAGAGGGAGTCCAGGAAGCCCTCCCGGTCGACGGGCATGCCGGTGTCCACGAGGACCGGCTGGCCGGACCGGAGGAGGAAGGCGTTCACCGGCTGGTCGCCGAGGCCGGGGATGGGGAGTGCCGAGGGGAGGACGTGGAGGTCCGGCCCGGCGGTGTAGGACGCTTTCATGACACACCTTTCATGGCGCACCGTGCGGGCCGTGGCCCCCGGGTGGGGTCCCGGGGGAGTGCCGGCCTCGGTCAGACGAGCTGGATGGTCAGGGAGCCGGCGATCAGCAGGGCGAGGCCCAGGGCGCGCGGCTTCGTGAGGGAGCGCTGGGGGAGCTTGAAGAGGCCCTTGTGGTCGATCAGGGCCGAGGTGAGCTGCTGCCCGGTCACGGTGAGCGCGATGGTCACCGCGGCCCCGATCTCGGGGATGAGCAGGAAGGTCCCGGTGACGTAGGCGGCGGCGCAGGCGCCACCGAGCCAGCCCCACCAGGGCATCTTCTTCAGCGGGGCGATCTTGGGCTTGGGCGTCTTCCGGGTCGCGTACAGCACGAGCAGGACGACGGCGATGGTGAAGGTCGCCACGGCGAAGCTGATCACGGCGACGGTGACGGGCTGCTTGAGCTGGGCGCGCAGCTGGGCGTTGACCGCGCCCTGCACGGGCAGCACGGCTCCGGCGACGACACCGAGGGCGAGCCAGCCGGCGCGGCCGGCGCTGGACATCTTGGGGGCGCCGGGAGGCGCCGCCGCCTTCATGCCCCGGATGATCACGACGATGCCGGCGAGCACGGCCACGGCGCCGATGACGATCCCGGCGCTCAGGTCCTGCTGCTCGAGACCGAGGAGACCGAAGAGGTCGAGCGCGAGCGAGGCGAACATCTGGCCGGTGACGAAGAGTCCGACGGCGGCGAGGGCGCCGAGCCGTGGGAAGAGCAGGATGCCGCTGGTGATGTAGAGCGGACTGGCGAGTCCGCCGAGCAGCTGCCAGGGCTCGACGTCGGGCAGTTTGCCGAGCGCGCCGAGCGCTCCGGCCGCCACCGCGAGCACGGTCAGCAGACCGGTCGCGACGCCGAGCTGGATGGTCGAGGCGCCGTACGGGGTGCCGACGGCCGAGTTGAGCTGGAGGTTCACCGAGGCCTGGACGGCCAGGAGGCAGCCGACCAGCAGGGCCGCGGCGAGGAGCGCGGTGTGCATCTGGATCTCCCTGGGGCGGGATGGCGAGCGGATAAGTGGACACTGAGTCCGTTTAGCATGCCACGAGACATGGCAAACGGACAAGGTGTCCACTTAGCTCCAGGGGAAGTAAGGTCTGGTCCATGAGCGACGAAGAGCAGCGGGGTCGTGGAGCCGCCTCCGTCCACCGGGTCGGCGGGCTCCTCGGCGATCTTCAGGCCGCGGACGACCAGCCGGTCGCTCCGCGCAGACGCGCGGACGCGGAACGCAACCGTGCCCAGATCCTGGCCGCGGCCGAGCAGCTCTTCGCCCAGCAGGATCCGCGGACGGTCACCATGGACCGGATCGCCAAGGCCGCCGGGGTGGGCCGGGCCACGCTCTACCGGAGCTTCCCCGATCCCTCGTCGGTCGCCGTGGCGCTGCTCGACGAGCACGAGCGCCGGCTCCAGGGGCAGCTCATCTACGGCCCGCCGCCGCTCGGCCCCGGCGCGCCCGCGGGGGAGCGGCTGGCGGCGTTCTACCTGGCGATGCTCGATCTCCTGGAACGGCATCTGCCGCTGGCCCTCGGCGCGGAGACCGGACCCGCGCGCTTCCGGACGGGCGCGTACGGCTTCTGGCGCGTGCACGTCCGCACGCTGCTCGTCGACCACGGGATCCAGGACCCGGATCCGCTCATCGACATCGCGCTCAGCCCGCTGTCACCCGAGCTCTACCAGTTCCAGCGGCATGAACTCGGCCTGTCGACCGAACGGATCGGCCGCTCCCTCGCCGACTTCGCGCGCCAGCTGTTGCGTTCGGGGGCGTGAGGCGGGGCGGCGCGCGGCGCCGGCGGCCCGCCGACGCCGCTCTCCGGGGTGTCCGCGTGGCTATGCGCCGGGCCGTCGCCCCGCCGGGTGGACCAGGCCCGGGAGAATCAACTTCCAGATGCGGTCGAGCCGTTGCTCGGCGGGACCGTGCAGGGCGCCGCTGTCGGCGCTCCTGGGGTCCTCGGTGGGCCAGCACTCGTCGGAGGGACCGTTCGGACAGCGCATCTCCAGCTCGACCCCGGTGATCACATAGCCGATCAGCGCCGCGACCGCCGTCGCGTCCACGCCGGGACGCAGGGCCTTCTCGGCCTCCGCGTAGCGTGCCAGGCGCGCCACCTCGCGCCGCCAGGGGCAGTCCCGGGAGAACCCCGGGTCGGCTAACTGCAGTTCCCGCGCGAGGCGTTCACCGGCCCGCGCCGTCGGATCGGTCTCGAAGAGCCGTATCAGCGCGTGCGTGGCGATCACCAGCTTGTCGATCGCCGTGCCGCCGACGCCCTCCGTGGACAGGCACGCCGACTCGACCGTGATCCGGGTGGCCGCGTGGGCCCGCCCGTGGACCGCGGTCGCGAGCTCCGCCTTCGTCGCGAAGTGGAAGACGAGCGCGCCGGTCGTCACCCTGGCCTCGCCGGCGATCCTGGCGAGCGAGGCCCGCTCGTACCCGTGCCTGTCGAACACCCTCGCGGCCGCCGACAGGATTTCCTGTCTTGTACGTTCCGCCCGCTGCTGAATCGCCATGACTCCCCCGTCGGCTTGCGAGAAGGTGCCGGAGCGTGATGTTCCGGCCCGCGCCTGTGACCGACTCGAAACTATCCGGCCGGGGGGCCATGAAACGTGTCCTCTCGCCCCACCGGCCGAAACTGGGGCTTGACGGGCATCTCCACCCCAGGTCGCGGGCGCACACCCGACGCCGGGGGCGTGTGAAGTGTCCGGAACCGGAGCCATGCCCTGTCAGGTGGATTCAGCCGTTCCGGCACCCGCGGAGGCCCGCGTCCGTGAACGGGATACAGCCACACCCGCGAGGCACAGCGCGCCCCCGGCGAGGGTGAGCAGCCCCGGCAGCTCCCCGAGGAACAGCCATGCCATCAACACCACCAGGGCGGGCACGGCGTACGTCGTCGCGCCCATCCGCCCCGCGGTCGTCCGGGCCAGGGCGTAGGCCCAGGTCGTGAACGCGAGCGCGGTCGGGAACACCCCCAGATAGACCATGTTCAGGGTCGCCGACAGCGGGGCCCGGCCCGCCTCGTCGACCAGCTGCCCGGCGAACGGCAGACAGGCCACCGCCCCCACCAGACACCCGAACGTCGTCACCTGGAGCGCGCTGCCGTGGGCGAGCGCCGGCTTCTGCGCCACGACCCCGCCCGCGTACGCCACCGCCGCCAGGACGCAGAGGAGCACGCCGAGCAGCGAGGCGTGCGCGCCGGAGGAGGCGCGGGACATGGAGAGGCCCACGACCACCGCGCCCGCGAAGGAGACCGCCATGCCCGCGAGCAGCCGCGGCGGCAGGGACTCCTTCAGGAAGCGGGCGCCGAGCAGTGCGATCAGGATCGGCCCGATGTTCACCACCATCGCCGCCGTGCCCGCGTCGACCTCCTGCTCGCCCCAGTTGAGCACCACCATGTACACCCCGAACCAGAGCAGGCCCGAGACCAGGATCCCCCGCCAGGCCGCCCGGGGCGGCAGCCCCTCGCGCCGGATCAGGAGGACGGCTCCCAGGACCAGGGTGCCGGCGAGCAGCCGCCCGAGCGCGAGCGCCCCGGGGGAGTAGGCCTCTCCTGCGCTGCGGATGGAGACGAAGGCGGAGGCCCACAGGACGACCGTGACACCGGCGGCGGCGAGGGCGAGCCGCGAGGATTGCTTCTGCATGGCTCGACCGTAGGACGCGGACCCTTCGGCGCTCACCGCAATATCTCGGGCGGGGGCGGGGGCGGGGGCGGGAGTCGGACCAAGCGCCGGAGCAGGAGCCGGAGTCTGAGCAGGGGCGTGAGCCGGAGCCTGAGTCGGAGTCCGGCCCGCTCCCGCCTCCGGGGCAGGAGCTCGCCCCGCTCCCGCTCCCGCCCGCGGGCCGGGGCCGCCCCGCGGCAGCCGCCTCATCGCAGCTCCTCCGGAGCGATGCCCAGGTTCGTATACAGCGCGCTCTCGCCCCGCCCGGTCACCTTCACGGCCCGCTCGGACCCGATCCGTACGCACCACTCGTCGTCCAGCGCGTGCCGGCACAGCGCGGCGCCCGCCAGCCCCGCGAGGTGCGGCCGGCGCTCGGTCCAGTCGAGACAGCCGCGCGCGACCGGCCGCCGCCCCCGGCGTACGAGAGGGACGCCCAGCTCGTCGAACCAGGCCAGGCCCCGGTCCGTGAGCGCGAAGCCGGTGTCCTGGCGCAGCAGTCCGCGGACCGTCATCGCCTCGGTGATCGCGATGCCGAGCCGCCCGGCGAGATGGTCGTAACAGGTCCGGCCCCGGGCCATCGCCCGCCCGGCGCTCGCGGCGCCCAGCGAGCGGGGCGGCGGGGACACCGCGGGCTCGGACCGGGCGGCCAGGTCCTCGACGAGATGGGCGATCCCCGGGTCGGCGAGGCGCACGTACCGGTGGCGTCCCTGCCGTTCCTCCGTGAGCACCCCGCCGGTGACGAGCTTTCCGAGGTGCTCGCTTGCGGTGGACGGGGCCACGCCCGCGTGCCGGGCGAGTTCCCCGGAGGTCCACGCCCGTCCGTCGAGGAGGGCGAGCAGGAACGCGGCGCGGGTCTCGTCCGCGAAGAGCGCCGCGAGCGCGGCGAGGTCGGTGGCTGCCATGCGTCCAGCGTCCCGCACGCACGGTTCGGCGGTGGCCGAACTGTCCTACGGGGCGGAGGGGCGGGCCGCGGGCCGCGCCGTGGACTCGCGCCCCTGGGCCTCGTACTGGAGCCGCAGCCCGTCGAGCAGCGCGCGCAGGCCCGTGGCGAAGGCGCCCTCGTCGACCTTCTGGCGGTGCTCGGCGAGCCGGTGGGCCTGGCCGAGGTGGGGGTAGTCGGCCGGGTCGTAGGCCGCCTCGTCGTCGACGAAGCCGCGCGCGAAGGAGCCGAGGGCCGAGCCGGTGATGAAGTACCGCATCAGCGCGCCGATGGAGGTGGCCTGGGCCGGTGGCCAGCCCGCGCGGACCATCGCGCCGAAGACGGCGTCCGCGACGCGCAGGCCCGCCGGCCGGCGGCCGGGGCCCTGGGCGAGGACCGGGACGATGTGCGGGTGGTCGGCGAGGGCGGCGCGGTAGGAGACGGCCCAGTCGTGCAGCGCCGTCTGCCAGTCGCGGCCGTCCTCCTCCGCGAACATCGACAGATCGATCTTCGCGCTGACCGCGTCGGCGACGGCGTCGAGGATCTCGTCCTTGGTGCGGAAGTGGTTGTAGAGGGAGGGGCCGCTGACCCCGAGCTCGGCAGCGAGCCGCCTGGTCGAGAGCGCGTCGAGGCCCTCCGCGTCCACGAGCGCGCCCGCCGTCTCGACGATGCGGTCTCGGCTGAGCAGGGGCTTGCGCGGTCGGGCCATGGCGCACATAGTAGGCCTGCACCACGAAAACTAGCAGTGGTAATTAAATGGTCGGGTGAGGTGGGCGCCGCATGAATCTGGAACTCAGCGAGGAGCAGGAAGCCGTACGGCGGCTCGCCGAGGACTTCGTCGCGCGCGAGGTCGTCCCGCACGCCGTCGCGTGGGACCGCGCCGAGGAGGTGGACCGGGCGATCGTGAAGAAGCTCGGCGCCGTCGGCTTCCTCGGACTCACGATCCCGGAGGAGTACGGCGGCTCCGGCGGCGACCACCTCGCGTACTGCCTCGTCACCGAGGAACTCGGCCGCGGCGACTCCTCCGTGCGCGGCATCGTCTCCGTCTCCCTCGGTCTGGTCGCCAAGACCATCGCCGCCTGGGGCGGCGAGGAGCAGAAGCGGGAGTGGCTGCCCCGGCTCGCGTCCGGCGAGGCGCTCGGCTGCTTCGGCCTCACCGAGCCCGGCACCGGATCCGACGCGGGGAACCTCGCCACCCGGGCCGTGCGCGACGGCGACGACTACCGCATCAGCGGCACCAAGATGTTCATCACCAACGGCACCTGGGCCGAGGTCGTGCTGCTCTTCGCCCGTACCAACGACACCCCCGGCCACAAGGGCGTCTCCGCCTTCCTCGTCCCCACCGACACCCCGGGCCTCACCCGTCGCGCCATCCACGGCAAGCTCGGATTGCGCGGCCAGGCGACCGCCGAACTCGTCCTCGAGGACGTCCGCGTTCCCGCCGCCGCGATGCTCGGTCCCGAGGGCAAGGGCTTCACCGTCGCCATGTCCGCCCTCGCCAAGGGCCGGATGTCCGTGGCCGCCGGCTGCGTCGGCATCGCCCAGGCCTCCCTCGACGCGGCCGTCCGGTACGCCGGGGAGCGCGAGCAGTTCGGCAGGCCCATCGCCTCGTACCAGCTCGTGCAGGAACTGATCAGCGACATCGCCGTCGACGTGGACGCCGCCCGGCTGCTCACCTGGCGGGTCGCCGACCTGATCGACCGAGGCCAGGACTTCGCGACCGCCGCCTCCAAGGCGAAGCTGTACGCCTCCGAGGCCGCCGTCCGCTCCGCGAACAACGCCCTCCAGGTCTTCGGCGGATACGGCTACATCGACGAGTACCCGGTCGGGAAGCTCCTCCGGGACGCCCGCGTCATGACCCTGTACGAGGGCACCAGCCAGATCCAGAAACTCATCATCGGCCGGGCACTGACGGGGGTCTCGGCGTTCTGACCCCGTCCGGGCCCGTCGGCCCGCGCTTCTGAGTACCTCGCTGAGTACGCGGACGGATGTGGCACCGGCCACATCCGTCCGATGCTGTGCCCATGAGTGACACACCGGTCAAGCAGCAGAACACCGCCGCCTACTACGCCCAGGCCGTCGCCTCCTTCTCGCTCGCCCTCGGAGCCGTGGCCATCGGCATCTACCAGCTGGAGGCCAGCGCCTGGGTGCGCGCCTTCCTCGCCGTCGCGGTCCTCTACCTCACCACCTCGGCCTTCACGCTCGCCAAGGTCGTCCGCGACCGCCAGGAGGCCGGGCAGATCGTCAGCCGGGTCGACCAGGCGCGTCTCGAGAAGCTGCTCGCCGAGCACGACCCCTTCCAGAAGCTCTGACCGTCCGGCGGGCCCTGAGCTGCCGCTCCCGGTCTCTAAGCGCTTGCTCACCCTCGTTGGTATGGTGTGCGTCCTGACGGGGTCCGAGAGGGAGTGTGGGATGAGCGCGGCGGAGGAGACGCCCGGGGGCGAGGACATGCCCTGGGGCGAGGTCACGCCCGAGGCGGCCCGGCGACTGCTGGTGGCCGCCGTCGAGGCGTTCGCCGAGCGCGGCTACCACGCCACCACCACCCGGGACATCGCCGGCCGCGCGGGGATGAGCCCGGCCGCGCTCTACATCCACTACAAGACCAAGGAAGAGCTGCTCCACCGGATCAGCCGCATCGGTCACGACAAGGCCCTGGAGATCCTCCGGGCCGCGGCCGCCGGCGACGGCACGGCCGCCGAGCGCCTCGCCGACGCCGTGCGCTCCTTCGTCCGCTGGCACGCCGAGCGCCACACCACCGCACGGGTCGTGCAGTACGAGCTCGACGCCCTCGGTCCCGAGCACCGGGCCGAGATCGTGGAACTGCGCCGCCGGTCCGACGCGGCGGTGCGCGGCATCATCGAAGAGGGCGTGGCGGCGGGCGAGTTCGACGTGCCGGACGTCGCGGGCACCACGGTCGCCGTGCTCTCGCTCTGCATCGACGTCTCGCGCTGGTTCAACGCCCAGGGACGCCGGTCGCCCGACGAGGTCGGCGCGCTCTACGCCGACCTCGTCCTCAGGATGGTCGGCGCTCAGAAGTAGTAGCGGGAGACCGACTCGGCGACGCAGACGGGCTTCTCGGCGCCCTCGCGCTCCACCGTCACGGCCGCCGTCACCTGCACACCGCCGCCGGCCTCCTCGACCTTCGTCAGGACGGCCGTGGCGCGCAGTCGCGAGCCGACCGGCACGGGAGCGGGGAAACGCACCTTCTCCGTGCCGTAGTTGAGGCCCATCTTCATGCCCTCGACCCGCAGCACCTGCGGAACGAACAGCGGGAGCAGCGACAGGGTCAGATAGCCGTGCGCGATGGTCGTGCCGAACGGGCCGGTGGCCGCGCGCTCCGGGTCCACGTGGATCCACTGGTGATCGCCGGTCGCCTCGGCGAAGAGGTCGATCCGCTTCTGGTCGATCTCCACCCAGTCGCTGTGCCCCAGCTGCTCGCCGACCCCCGCGCGCAGCTCCTCGGCGGAGGTGAAGATCCTCGGCTCGGCCATGTTCCTGTTCCCTTCTGGTCCGGCATGCCCCACCTGGTACGGCATACCCAACGGTCGGTATCTAAGCGCTTGCTCAGCATGTGGGGTGCGCGGTCCGCTGTCAACGGACCAGTAGGGTCGCGGGGTGCCGCAGATTCCAGAGAAGATCCACGAGCTCACCGTCGGCCAGCTCTCCGCCCGTAGCGGGGCCGCCGTCTCCGCCCTCCACTTCTACGAGGCGAAGGGGCTCATCAGCAGCCGCCGCACCACCGGCAACCAGCGCCGCTACGGCCGCGACACCCTGCGCAGGGTCGCCTTCGTCCGCGCCGCGCAGCGCGTGGGGATCCCGCTGGCGACGATCCGGCAGGCCCTCGCCCAGCTCCCGGAGGAGCGCACGCCCACGAACGAGGACTGGGCCCGGCTCTCGGCGGCCTGGCGCACCGAGCTGGACGAGCGCATCAAGCAGCTCGGCCGGCTCCGCGACCACCTGACGGACTGCATCGGCTGCGGCTGCCTCTCCCTGGAGACCTGCGTGCTGTCCAACCCCGACGACGCCTTCGGCGAGCGGATGGCGGGCTCCCGCCTGCTGCCGGTACGCAATCCCGCCGCGGCCGGCGACGGAGCCTAGGAGCGCCCCGCCGAAGGGCCGGCGCACGGCGTGATCGGCGGCAGCGCCTCCTCGGAGGCGCCTTGCCGATCAGGCCGGGCTCGCGGCTGATCCGGCCTGATCGACAAGACACCCCCTAGGGCCCGTCCGGCGGATCATGGCCGGGGCCCGTGAGGGCCGCGGCGACCAGCTCCGCGTTGGAGCGCGCGCGGGTGCCGTCCGGCAGCCGCACGGTGTCCTCGAGGCCGATCCTGGCGACGAGGCCGAGCCGCCGGGCGAGCCGCAGCACCGGCCAGGCGCAGGCGTCCTCGCCGTGCAGCAACACGGGGACGCCGGGCGGCCGTTCGAGCCCGGACAGGAGGGAGCGCGGGCCTTCCCCGGCCCCGCTCCCGGCCGACGGGTCGGGGAGGTGCGGGAGACACGGGACCTTCACGAGGACCCGTCGTACGCGGGGCGCGAGCGCCGAGCGGGCGAAGCGCTCATGCCCGTCCGTACGGGTCCACAGCCCGGCCTCGACCCCGATCCCGCGCTCCAGGAGCGCCGCCGCCGTCTCCTCCGCCCCCGGCTCGTGCCAGTCGACCGACACCAGGTCGGGCAGCACCTCCCAGGACCGGATCCGCTCCACCCGGCGCCCCGCGTCGGGCTCGGCGGCCGCGGCGGTCGTGACCCGCACCCCCCGGCCCACCGCCGCCCGGACCGAGGTCAGGACGGGTCCCAGCACCCGGGGCGAGAGCGACGTGCCCCCGCACGGCGTCCGGGGATGCACCCGCACCTCCCCGGCGCCCGCCGCCACCGCCCGCGCCGCGGACTCCGCGAGCGCGTCGGGCGACATCGGCACCGCCGCCGAATCCCCGGGCCCCCGTGTCCCGTTGAGGCAGACCTGCAGCACCGGGGCCCCCGGTGGAGACGGCGGTACCCGCGGTACGCCGGCTCCCGGCGGACTCACGCCGCCGACGCCAGCGAGCTGCTCCGCTCCCCGCGGGCGCGGGCCAGCACCCCCGAGGTGAGGACCGCGCGCGGCACACCCACCCCGCAGTCCCCGCAGACCGGGCCGAGCCACGGCTCGTACGAGTCCCCGGGACCGGCCCATTCGATGCGCGGCCCCGCGCACACCGGGCACCGCTCGCCCGGGTCGCTCTCCAGGGCGGTGATCAGCCGCCGCAGCACCTCGGGCAGCGGTTCCGACGGATGCACGGCAGGATCGCCGCACCGCACCACGCCGTTGCCGCCCCAGACCCGCCGGTGCCAGTCGTCGAGGGCGCCGAGCCTGCGCAGCCCCTCCTGCTTCTCACGCCGCCGCCGGGCGGCGAACTCCTCCTCGTACGCGAGCCACACGGCCCGCGCCTCCTCCAGCTCGTCGAGCGCGGCGATCAGCCGCCCGGGGTCGAGCTCCCGGTCCTCGGGTCCGAACCTGTGCCTGCGGCACAAGTGGTCCCACGTAGCCCGGTGCCCGTACGGCGCGAACCGCTCCAGACACTTGCGCAGCGAGTACCTGCGCAGGGCCGTGTCGCACCCCGGATCGCGCACCTGTCTCGCGAGACTCCGGAAACCGGCCATCTCCCGCCACCTCCGTCGCTGGTCGTTCCGCGATATCAGAGGGACGAACGAGCGCCCCGTCGTGTTCCATCGAAATTCGGATGGCAGCCATCAGCGAGGGCCGAGAGGCCTCCGAGGAAGGGCGGAACGGAAGAGTCCGGCGAGGCGCGCAGGAGCCCCGCGCGATGGGACGGTGAGGTCCCGAGGAGGTGCGTGGAGCCGCTCGTACCCCCTTCTACCTGCCCGTCCGTGCCGCCGACACCACCACTTGGGCCAGTTCCCACCGGCAGATGTCGCTGTGGGAGCGGACCACGTCCGCCGTGTCGACGCTCACGCAGCCCGAAGCCGGCACTCCCTCGCGCAGCACCGTCGCCAGCGGCCGCACGACCGTCCCGGGCACCGCCTGGACGCCGTCGTGCCCGATCGCCGCCCAGCGCGGGTCGTCCGCACCGAGCAGACCGGCTGCCCGGGTCAGCGACGCCGAGTCTCCCGCGAGCCGGGACGCCAGCGGGTAGAACACACCGAGCGCCGTGTCGTGCCGCGAGTAGCAGGCCACCACGGGCCCGCGGACCCGGTTCTGCAGGTCCCGGAGCGAGCCGGGGCGCCCGGGGTCGTGCGGCAGCCGGGCCGCGAAGGCGTAGTGCGAGAAGGCACCCTGGAGGAGGGTCACGGAGGCGACCGGACGGGCCCGCGACGGCAGCCCCTTCAGCGCGTACGCGACGAGCCGGGCGCCCATGCTGTGGCCGACCAGGTGGACGCGGAGGCGGGGGGCGGCGCGGGCGACCTCGCCGAGCAGCGGCCCGAGGCCGAACTCGCCGACGTGGCCGGCCCGTTTCTTCATCACGTAGTACGTGGCCTGCCGCAGGACCTCCCGGGCCCCCTTCCAGTACCGCTTGAGCCCCTCCCCGAAGCCCTCGGCGGAGCCGCGGCCCTCCGCGGAGCCGAAGCCCTCAGCGGAGCCGAAGCCCTCCACGGGACCAACACCCCGCCCGGCGTCCTGCCCGGAGTCCCGCGCGGCGTCCTCCGCCCGGCCGGTGTCCGTCCGGCCGGTGTCCGCCTCCAGCGCCTCGGTGAACAGGGCGCACACCTCCAGCGGGTCCGCGACCAGGAACTCCGGCACCGGCTCCCGGGGCCCGGTGCCGGTGGCGCCCGCCCGCCCGTCCCCGTCGACGGCCACGTCCGTCAGCTCCCGCAGCAGCGTGCCGAACTCGGCGAAGGCCGCCTCGTCCGCGGGCGCCGTCACGAGGAGTTCGGTGAGCCGGTCGAGGACCGGCTCCTTCTCCGGGAGGACCGTCACGAGGGCCCGGTAGTCGGGGACCGGCTCGCCGGTGAACATCATCGACGGCCAGATCACGCCCGCGTACCCGGCCTCGACGCCGGGGGCGAGCAGACCGGGGAAGGGCTCGAAGAAGTCGGAGCAGAGCCGGGTGGCGCCGGCCGGGGAGCTGTTCCACCCGTGCGCGAACACCACCAGGTCGGTGAGGCCCTGCCGGGCCAGCGCGGCGAGGGCCGCGGGCTGCCCCGCGGGCCCGTCGCCCTCCTTGTCGAAGGTGATCTCCCGGTACGGCTCCACACTCATCCCGGTCACGGCCCGACCCGTCCCTCTCCGTCGAGGTGGCCGTCGCACCCGGACGCGCCAAGCGCGGGCGGCGGCTCAAGGGCCAGCATGCCCGCGCGTGGCCCCGGCCAGACCTCGACCGGGAGGCGTACCTTTTCGGACGGACCGTGGCCGACTCCCGTACTGCCACGGCCGGCCCACCCGCACCTCCCGCCTCAGCGGATGCGCGCCGCCGTGATCCGGGGGAAGTGGATCAGCAGGTCGTACGCGGTGGAGAGGCGCGCCTCGTGCACGGTGTCCGGCCAGGGGTACGCCGTTCCGATGCCCCGGGTCGGCCGGGGGGTGCCGAGCCAGTCGCGCGCGGCCGGTGTCGCGTGCCGCAGGTCCAGGTAGAACGCGGCGGGCGAGACCCGGTCCAGGGTGTGGGCGCCGCTGTCCGGGCCGAGCGTGCCGAGGGTGAAGGGCCGCAGCGGCTCGCCGGGAGCCTCGGTGTCGTGGGCGTTGAACGATCCCTGTCCGAAGGAGGCGCCGACGCTGACGTAGTCCCGGCCGAGCGCGTCCCGCAGGAAGGCGCCCTGGATCCGCGGGTACTGGTCCGGCTTCGGGGTCTCGTAGCCGACGTGCCCGTTGTGCGCGGAGAGCACGATCCGGTCGCCGGTCTGCCGCTGCCACCACACGGTGTTCTCGGCCATGACCCGGTCGCGGTAGAGCATGGCCTGGGCGATCCCCGCGTCCGTGAACATGTCGTGGGCGTACTCGGTGCCGACCTGGGCGATGGCCCGGGCGTGCTGCACCGCCCACTGGGCCGCCTCACGCGCGCGGGGGTCCTTCGCGGGCCGCTGCCGCTCCAGGAGGGCGAGCGCCGTGTTCACGTCGGCGGCCATCCGCTGCCGCTCGGGGCGCGGCTTGGTCATGTACCCCTTCATCCAGGCCTCGACCCCGCCCGTGGGGCGCGAACCGCTGTACAGCTCCTGGAAGCGGGGGAGGAGCGCGGGATGGGTGCGGGCCACGTACGAGGTCACGCGGTCGAAGAGGTTCGCGCCCGCGTAGCCGAGGTCGTTGCCCATGAAGCGGACCTGGTGGTCGGGGTGGAGCTGGTTGTGCCGTCGCATCCAGCGGAAGAGGTCGAGGTACTCCTCGGTGTTCCAGAGCCGGTACGACTCCTGGAACTCGTCCCGCATGATCGCCCGGATGTCGCCGCGGCCGGTGCGCACCCACTCGTCGACGAGCAGCCCGGTGGACCAGTTGGCCTCCAGGGCGAAGGTGGTGAAGCCCTTGCGCTCCACCAGGTGCTCGAAGATCCGGTGCTTGGCCGTGAAGAACTCCGCCGAGCTGTGCGTGGCCTCGCCGACGCCGACGACCTTGGCCGAGCCGATCATCCGGTCGAGCGGCCGGAGATCGGTGAACGGCGCGGCCGTCCGGGCGAGTTCACGCGCGGGATCGGGAGCGGCCGGTGCGCCGGCGGCCCCGGCGGCGGGTGCCAGGGAGCCGAGGCAGGCGGCCAGGAGGAGTCCGACGAGGGGCAGTCGGCGTCGTAAGGAGGAGCCGGAAGGGTTCATGCGTCAAGCCTGGTCGGCGGGCCGTTGCCGGGACATCCCGCCCGCACCCGTGTCGATCATGGGGACAACCCCACCCCGCCCGCCGCGCCGTTCGACCCGCCCCGCCCCGCCTGCCGCGCCGTCCGACCCGCCGGCTCCGGGCCGGCCGGCCTCAGCGGTACAGCAGATACTCCTTCCGCACCGCCCGGAAGGCCGCCAGGTCCGCCTGCCACGCCCCGACCACCTCGTCCACCCCGGCGCCCGCGTCGATCAGCGTCCGTACCCGCGTCGAGCCCGTCAGCTTGTCGATCCAGTTGTCCGCCCGCCAGGCGAAGCCGGACCACGCGCTCCGGGCGGTGACCAGGAGCCCGATCCCGGCCCGTACCGGATCGAAGGACTCCCGGTCGTGGACGTGCAGCTGCACGCCGCCCACGGTCTTCCCCTGGAACTTGGAGAAGGTCGGCGCGAAGTACGCCTCGCGGAACCGGACGCCGGGCAGGCCGAGCGCGTTCGCGGCCTCCGCCCACCGCCGGTCGATCCCCTCCGCGCCGAGGAGTTCGAAGGGGCGGGTGGTGCCCCGGCCCTCGGAGAGGTTCGTCCCCTCGAAGAGGCAGGTGCCGGAGTAGACGAGCGCGGTCTCCGGCGTCGGCATGTTGGGGCTGGGCGGCACCCAGGGCAGCCCGGTCGCGTCGAAGAAGTCCGTCCGCCGCCAGCCCGTCATCCGCACGGTCTCCAGGGCGACCGGCGTCGCGAGGAACTCCTCGTTGAAGAGCCGGGCCAGCTCGGCCACCGTCATGCCGTGCGCCTGCGCGATCGGCTCGCGGCCGACGAAGGTGGCGAACGCCCGGTCCAGGACGGGGCCCAGCGCCGCCCGCCCGGTCACCGGGTTCGGCCGGTCCAGGACGACGAACCTCTTCCCGGCGAGCGCGGCGGCCGCCATGCAGTCGTACAGCGTCCAGATGTAGGTGTAGAAGCGGGCGCCCGCGTCCTGGATGTCGAAGACGACGGTGTCCACGCCGGAGGCGGTGAAGACGTCCGCGAGCGGCTGCCCGCTCTTCAGGTACGTGTCGTAGACGGGCAGCCCGGTCGCCGGGTCGTCGTACCGCCCCTCGGAGCCGCCCGCCTGCGCGGTGCCCCGGAAACCGTGCTCCGGGCCGAAGACGGCCACCAGGTCCACCCGCTCGTCGGCGTGCATCACGTCGACGACGTGCCGGGCGTCCCGGGTGATGCCGGTCGGGTTGGTGACGACGCCGACCCGCTCCCCGGCGAGCTGCGCGTACCCGTCGGCGGCGAGGCGCTCGAATCCGGTCCGTACGCGCGCGTGTCCGTGTGCCCGCCCCTCCGCCGGGGTGCCGGGTGCGCCGGCCGAAGCGGTCGGCGCGGTGGCCGCCACCGCCCCGAGGGCGCCCCCGGCGGCCAGCAGACTCCGTCGCGACAGGCCCATGCGAAACCTCCTCGATCGCCGTCCCCGGCCGGGGCGCGTGACATGGGCACGCACGCTAGCGGTCCTGACCGCCCACGGGAACGAGGCAAGCGGCCGACACTCTTCCGTCTTTCCATACCGACTGGTTAGTCTGTCCGCGTCCCACGGGTCACAGGTCATCACCGGCCACAGGTCATCACCGGCCACGGGCCGTCGAGCGGAGAGGTGGGTCCATGAGCGAGGGCACGAACCAGGTCGAGGGCGCCGGAGTCGTCGTCACGGGAGCGGGCGGCGGCATCGGTGCCGCCCTCGCGCGCCGGTTCGCGGCCGAGGGGGCCCGGGTCGTCGTCAACGACCTCGACCCCGTCCGCACCAAGGCGGTCGCCGAGGAGATCGGCGGTCTCGCCGTCCCCGGTGACGCCTCCGCCGTCGTCGACGAGGCCCGCGAGGCCCTCGGCGGCACCGTCGACATCTGGTGCGCGAACGCCGGCCTCTCCTCGCCCGGCGACGCCTTCGCCGACGAGGACGTCTGGGCCGCCGCCTGGGACGTCAACGTCATGGCCCACGTCCGCGCGGCCCGCGCCCTGCTCCCCGACTGGCTGGAGCGCGGCAGCGGCCGCTTCGTGTCCACGGTCTCCGCCGCCGGACTGCTCACCATGATCGGCGCGGCGCCGTACAGCGTCTCCAAGCACGGCGCGTACGCCTTCGCCGAATGGCTCTCCCTCACCTACCGGCACCGCGGACTCGCCGTCCACGCCATCTGCCCGCAGGGCGTCCGTACGGACATGCTCACGGCCGCCGGAACGGCCGGCGAACTCGTCCTCGCCCCCACCGCCATCGAGCCCGAGGACGTCGCCGACGCCCTCCTCGACGCGATCTCCGCCGACCGCTTCCTCGTCCTGCCGCACCCCGAGGTGGCCGGTTACTACCGCAACCGGGCCACCGACCCGGAGCGCTGGCTCGGCACCATGAACCACGTCCAGCAGACCTGGGAGACGGGTACGCGCTAGCCCGGCCCGATCGGATGCGAAGATCTACCGGCGGGAACGTGTTCCCCTGACCGAAAAGCATCATCGAGAACGACCATCGAGTACGACCACCGAGAACGACCACCAGGAAGGCGGCGGAGCATGGCCAGGACGACGGACGGGAGCGGCGCACCCGTCCCCCAGAGGCTCCTCGCCGCCGCCACCCGGCTCTTCGCGGAGCAGGGGTACGACCGCACCTCCGTCCAGGAGATCGTCGAGGCCGCCGGGGTCACCAAGGGCGCGCTCTACCACTACTTCGGCTCCAAAGAGGACCTCCTCCAGGAGGTCTACTCCCGCGTCCTCCGCCTCCAGCAGGAGCGCCTCGACGCCTTCGCGGACGCCGACGCGCCCATCGGGGACCGGCTGCGCGACGCCGCCGCCGACGTCGTCGTCACCACCATCGAGAACCTCGACGACGCCGCCATCTTCTTCCGCTCCATGCACCACCTCAGCCCGGAGAAGAACAAGCAGGTCAGGTCGGAGCGGCGCCGCTACCACGAGCGGTTCCGCGCCCTGATCGAGGAGGGGCAGCGGACCGGGGTGTTCTCCTCGGCGACCCCCGCCGACCTGGTCGTCGACTACCACTTCGGCTCGGTGCACCACCTCTCCACCTGGTACCGCCCGGACGGCCCGCTCACCCCCGAGCAGGTCGCCGGCCACCTCGCCGACCTGCTGCTCCGGGCCCTGCGGCCCTGACGGCCCCTTCGGGTATAACTGGCCCGTGGACGGGGCGGGCGGGGCGGAATCGACGGACGGACGGGCGGCCATCGACCGCAGACTCGTCGTCGTGGGCACGGGCAGCTATCGGCACGCACCCGAACTCCCGCTGATGCCCGAGGAGTTACACGCCGCCGTCCGGCTCTTCGGCGGACTCGGCTACCGCGTCGACGAGCGGATCACCGACGAGGGACTCGCCGTCACCCGCGACCGCGTTCTCGACTGGGCCTACCGGACCGACGGCCCCGGCACCGCCGTCGTCCTCTACTGGACCGGGCACGGCGTCGACGGCACCGGCCGCCACTACCTGCTCTGCGCCGACAGCCACCCCGACCGGCTCGCCGGCACCGCGCTCGCCGCCGAGGACCTCACCCGTTACGTCCTCGAGTCCGGCGCCGAACGCGTCCTCCTCGTCATCGACACCTGCTGGGCCGGACAGGGCGGCACCGACGCGGCCGCCGCCGCCGAACAGCTGCGCGCCGCACTCCGGCAGGGCGCCGCCGACACCTGCGGCACCGGCCGCGCCGACGGGCGGCGACTGACCGACTTCGCCGTGATCGCCGTCGCCCGGGCCGGAGTACCCGCCTCCCCGATGGTCTTCGCCGCCGCCCTCGAGACCGCCCTCGCCCGGCTCTCCCTCTCCCTCAAGCAGCAGTACCTCTCCGTCGAACAGGTCGTCGACACCGTCAACGACGTCTACCGCGGCGCCGGGATACGCCAGACCGCCCGCGCCCACGTCGAGACCGAGGGCTACGCCTTCTTCTCCTTCGAGAACACCGGCTACCGCCCCGAGGCACGCCACGACGAGGGCGACGTCGCCGAACTCGCCGCCCGGCTCGGCCGCACCGGCCCCGAGGGCCTGCGCCGCCGCGCCGACCTGGAGAACCACTTCGCCCCGCGCGGACAGGGCTTCGAACACACCGTGCCCGGTCGCCGCGGCTCCTACTTCGTCGGCCGCGCCGCCGAACTCGACCGGATGGCCCACTGGCTGGCCCACGGTGACCGCGCCTGGGGCCGGGGACTGCTCGTCACCGGCGGCCCCGGCGTCGGCAAGTCCGCCCTCCTCGGCAAACTGCTCCTCCGCTCGGGCGGCCGCACGGCGGACGCCCCGGCCCTCACCGCCGTCCACGCCCGGCACCGCTTCCTCGAAGACCTGGTCGCCGCCGTGGCCGACGCCGCCGCGGTCACCGCAGACACCCCGCAGGCGCTCCTCGGGGCCCTCGCCGGCCGCCGGACCCCGCTGCACCTGATCATCGACGCCCTCGACGAGGCCGGCGAGGCCCACGGCGACGACACCGAGGCCCGCCGGATCGCGGCGGACCTGCTGTGCCCCCTGCTCCGCATCCCCTGCGTCCGCCTCCTCGTCGGCACGCGCCCCCACGTCGTCGACGCCTTCGGCGGCGAACCCGCCGTCCTCGACCTCGACGACTCCCGGGAGAGCAGCGCCGACGACGTCGCCGCCTACGCCCGCCGCCTGCTCCAGGCACCCGACGGGCCCGGCAGCCGCGGCCCGTACGACGACGAGGCCGCCGAGGCCGTCGCCCGCGAGATAGCCGCCAAGGCCCGCGGCAGCTTCCTCTCGGCCCGTATCGCCGCCCGCCACCTCGGCCGCGCGGCCCGCCCCGTCGACACCTCCGAACCCGGCTGGCACGCGCGCGTGCCCGAGGTCGGCGAGACCCCCGGC
This sequence comes from Streptomyces sp. NPDC056480, assembly GCF_042795405.1. Lineage (NCBI taxonomy): Bacteria > Bacillati > Actinomycetota > Actinomycetes > Kitasatosporales > Streptomycetaceae > Streptomyces > Streptomyces sp. NPDC056480. The sequence goes on from NZ_JBHTSA010000063.1 coordinate 19,751, forward strand.
GTCACCTTCCTGCGGGTGCTGCGCCACCAGCTCGGCGCCGACCACGCCCGCGGCCTCCCCCTGCTCGCCGCCCTCGCCCTCGCCGAAGGCCCCGGTCTTCCCCCGGACGGCGTGTGGCGCGCGATCGCCGGGGCCTGCACGGCGGAGCCGGCCGGCCCCGGCTTCGTCTGGGAGGACATCGCCTGGCTGATCGGCGCCGCCGGCGAGCACCTCGTCGAGGAGCTCGACGCCGACGGGCGCGCGGTCTACCGGCTGTACCACCAGGCGTACGCCGACGCGCTGCGCGGCACGCTCGACCCGGCCGCCCGGAGCCGCGTCGCCCACGCGCTCGCCGCACTGGTCCCGGCGGGCCCGGACGGCCCCGACTGGGCCGCCGCACCCCCGTACGTCCGCCGCCATCTCGCCGAGCACGCCGAGGGGACAGAGCTGCTCGACACCCTGGCCCTCGACCCCGGGTACCTGCTCACCGCCCCGGTCTCCGCGCTCCAGCGGGTCCTGAACCGCGCCGGAACCGAACGCGCCCGCGCCGCCGCGCGGGCCGTCGGGCACTGCGCCGCCCTGCTGCACGCCGCCACCGAGCCCGCCACCCGCGCCGCCCAACTGCGCCTCTCGGCCTTCCAGTCCGGCGCGGAGGAACTGGCCGGGGCCATCCGGCTCCGCTACCCCCAGCTGTCCTGGGACACCGCGTGGGCGGAGGTGACACCCGTGCCGTACACCACCCTCGGCACCTTCGCGGGCGGCGTGCACGGCGCGGCCGTCGTCCCCGTGCACGGCCGTCCCGCCCTGGTGACCGCCGAGCGCGGGGGAACCGTACGGGCCTGGGACACCGAGGGCGGCGAACTCCTCGCCGAACTCCCCACCGCACTGGGCCGGATCACCGCCGTCCACGGCTGTGCCACGCGGCCCTGGGCCGCCCTCAGGACCGACGACCGGATCTGGGTCTGGGACGTGGAGAGCCGGGACCTCATCGGCGCCGTGCCCGTGCCGCCCCGGACGGTGGACCACGCGGTGACCGACATCGGCGGGGAGTGCCTGGTGGCGGCCCTCGACCGGGACGGCGAGGTCACGCTCGCGACCGCGTCGGGGGAGCGCCCGCCGCTCACCCTGCGCGCCGGCCGCCGTCGGGCGCTCCTGTGGCGTCCCTTCGACGGCGACCGTCTGGCCGTGGCGGAACACGAGGGGCGGCTCCGGGTGGCGGTGACCCGTGGGCACCGGTGGACCAACCGGATGCGCAAGGCGCGTCTGACGGTCTGGGACCTCGCCGACGCGCCCGCGGACACCCTGACCGTCGAGCGGAAGCGGCACCATACCCTGCGGGGACGGTACGTCGACGCTCTCGCCCTCCACCGGGACGCGGCCGCCGTGGCCACCTGGGGGCCGTCGTTCGGGACCTGGTCCACCGTCCGGCCCGACGGCCTTCGGGTCGTCGAGTGGTCCGGACGCCCCCACGGCGTCCCCCTGCTGATCGCCCCCGGTACCGGGCCGGTTTCCGGACCGGAGGCAGGCGCCGGGCCGGTGTGCCTCTCGGCGACCGCGTACGCGGTGACCGCCCGGGGCGCCGACGGCGCCGTCCTCGGCTGGACCCGCACCGACGCGCCCACGTCCCGCCTTCTCGCGGCCGGCCACGGCCCGGACGGGGTCCGGCTGGTCTCCCTGGGCTCCGACGCCTGGGCCGCCAAGGTCTGGCACCTCGGGCCGCCGCCCGAGGACGGCGAGAACCCGCACGACCCCGAGACGACCGTCCGGGTCGGGCTGAGCTCCGGCCGGCCCGTCGTGGTCGTCCAGGACGCCGACGGCACCCGCCTCCTGGACGGGGCGAGCGGCACCCTCCTGGACCGCCTGGCGGAGCGGGACGACGGACCGGCCGTCGACGTCCACCCGGGTGCCCCGGTCCTCCTCCGGGACCGGCTGGCGAAGAAGAGGCGTCATCGGAGACCGGTCGGGGTGAGGACCTGGACGAGCGGGCCGTCCACCTCCTTCCCCCCGACGCGCGGACTGTTCGGGGCCTTCCCGGTGCCGGGCGACGGCGAGCCCCGTTTCGTCGCCTGTACCGGCCTCCATGAGATCGCCGAGCGCCGGCTCGGCCTGTACGCGGTCGACGGCCGGCTGAAGGGCCTCCTGCAGATCGGGCTGTACGACGTGCGCTCGGTGCGGCTCGTGCCGGACGGCGCAAGGGTCTTCGCCGCCGTCGCCGGATACCGGAGCGAGAGTTCGGGCGGCAACGAGGAGGGTTCGCCGCCCCGGCCCTACCTGACGGTGCGCTCGCTCCCGGACGACACCGTCCGGTTCACCATGGAGCCGGCCTCGGTGGACTTCGTCCACGACCTGGGCCGGTGGCCGCGGGGCCCCGCCCTCGGGTACGTCACGAGCGACGGCGAACTCGCCGTCCGCACCCGCTTCCCCGCCTCGTTCGGGGTGCCTCCCGGAGAGCCGGACATCGTCCCGCGTCCCGACCGGGTCCGCGTCACCGCGCTCCGGCTGCAGACCAGGAAGGGCCGCCCCACGGTCCTGACCGCCGGTGCCGACGGGGTGCTGACGCTGTTCGCCGCCGACAATACGGAGGTCCTGCACCGGATCCACGTGGGCGGGGAGATCCTGGGCACGGACTGGATCGACGACGAACGGCTGTGCGTCCACACGGCGACGGGCATCCTCTGCCTGCGTCTGGGCTGAGGATGCCCGGGCCGGCTACAGGTACTTCTTCAGCTCCCGGCGCGCCAGCGAGCGCTGGTGCACCTCGTCCGGACCGTCCGCGAGCTTCAGGGTCCGCGCCGCCGCCCACAGTTCGGCCAGCGGGAAGTCCTGCGAGACCCCGCCCGCCCCGTGCGCCTGCACGGCCTTGTCGATGATGTCGACCACCGCGCGCGGGGTCGCGATCTTGATGGCCTGGATCTCGGTGTGCGCGCCCCGGTTGCCGACGGTGTCCATGAGCCAGGCCGTCTTGAGGACGAGGAGCCGCAGCTGCTCGATCTGCACCCGCGCGTCCGCGATCCAGTTCTGCACGACTCCCTGCTGGGCGAGCGTCTTGCCGAAGGCGGTACGGGAGACCGCCCGGCGGCACATCAGCTCGACGGCCCGCTCGGCCATGCCGATGAGCCGCATGCAGTGGTGGATGCGGCCGGGGCCGAGCCGGGCCTGCGCGATGGCGAAGCCGCCGCCCTCCTCGCCGATGAGGTGCGAGGCGGGGACGCGGACGTCGTCGAAGACCACCTCGGCGTGCCCGCCGTGGGAGTGGTCCTCGAAGCCGTACACCTGCATCGCGCGCCGCACCTCGACGCCGGGGGTGTCACGGGGCACGAGGATCATCGACTGCTGGCGGCGCGGGTCGGCGCCGTCGGGGTCGGTCTTGCCCATCACGATGAAGATCCTGCAGTCGGGGTTCATGGCCCCGGAGATGTACCACTTGCGTCCGGTGACGACGTACTCGTCGCCGTCCCGGCGGATCCGGGTCTCGATGTTGGTGGCGTCGGAGGAGGCGACCTCGGGCTCCGTCATCGCGAAGGCCGAGCGGATCTCGCCCGCGAGCAGCGGCTCCAGCCACTGCTTCTTCTGCGCCTCGTCGCCGAACTGGGCGAGCAGCTCCATGTTCCCGGTGTCGGGGGCGGCGCAGTTGAGGGCGGTGGGGGCCAGGTGCGGGCTGCGGCCGGTGATCTCGGCGAGCGGCGCGTACTGGAGGTTCGTCAGCCCGGCACCGTACTCCGCGTCCGGCAGGAAGAGGTTCCAGAGGCCCTGCCGCCTGGCCTCGGCCTTCAGCTCCTCGACGACCTGCGGGGTGTCCCACGGGGAGGCGAGCAGGGCGCGCTGCTCCTCTGCCGTCCGCTCGGCCGGGTACACGTGCTCGTCCATGAAGGCGAGAAGCCTCTCGCGGAGTTCCTCGGTGCGCGCGTCGTAGGCGAAGTCCATGGCGGTTCAGCCCTCCTGAAGGGTGGTCAGGCCGTGCTCGATGAAGACGGGGACGAGTTCGCCGATGCGGTCGAAGCCCGCGCCGACGGTCTGCCCGAGGGTCCAGCGGTAGTGGATGCCCTCCAGGATCACGGCGAGCTTGAACCAGGCGAAGGCGGTGTACCAGGCGAGGGCGGAGGTGTCGCGGCCCGAGCGGGCGGCGTAGCGCTCGACCAGTTCGGCGGCGGTCGGGTGCCCGGGGGCCGTGGCCGTGGTGGAGATGGGGGAGTCGGGCAGGTCGAGCGGCGTGCTGTACATGACGAGCAGACCGAGGTCGGTCAGCGGGTCGCCGAGGGTCGACATCTCCCAGTCGAGGACGGCCCGGATGCGGTCGTCCCCGTCGATGAGGACGTTGTCGAGCCGGTAGTCGCCGTGGATCACGGTGGGCGCCGGCGAGACGGGCAGCGCGCGGCCGAGGGCGGCGTGCAGCTCGTCGATCCCGGGAAGCTCACGGCCGCGCGAGGCGTCGAGCTGCTTGCCCCAGCGGCGCAGCTGCCGGTCGAGGAAGCCCTCGGGGCGCCCGAAGTCGGCGAGCCCGACGGCGGCCGGGTCCACGGCGTGCAGATCGACGAGGGTGTCGACCAGGCCGAGGGCGGCGGCGCGGGTGCGCTCGGGTCCGAGCGGGGCGAGCTCCGCCGCCGAGCGGTACGGCGTCCCGTCGACGAACTCCATGACGTAGAACGGCGCCCCGAGCACGGAGTCGTCCTCGCAGAGGAGCAGCGTCTCCGGCACGGGCACGTCCGTGGCGTGCAGGGCGCTGATGACCCGGTGCTCGCGGCGCATGTCGTGGGCGGTGGCGAGGACGTGGCCGAGCGGCGGCCGGCGGACGACCCAACGGCCCGTGCCGTCGGTCACGACGTACGTCAGGTTCGACCGGCCGCCTTCGATCAGCCGGGCTTCGAGGGGGCCGGACACCAGGCCGGGGCGCTCGCGGTCGAGGAAGCGGCGCAGCTGCTCGGGGTCGAGGCCTGGCGGCGGGGCGGAACTCATACGTGCGTACCTCCGGATCGGCTTCGGTCGGCGTTCATGATGACCGACCAGTCGGTATGTCGTCCAGGGGGAGTCGTGAAACCGTCCCGCACCCTCTGGTCATCGATCTCATCCATGAATAGGGTTCACATATGGATGCGAGCCTGATCGTCGACGAAGTCCGGCTGACTCCGATCCTCATCTCCGACCCGCCTCTCCTCAACGTCCAGGGGGTGCATCAGCCGTACACGCCCCGCCTCGTGGTCGAGGTGATCACCCGGGGCGGTGTGAGCGGTCTGGGGGAGACGTACGGCGACGGCGTCTACCTGGACCTGGCCCGCCCGCTGGCCGAGGCGCTCCCGGGGCGTCCGGTCGCGGATGTGAACGCCCTGTTCGCGCTTGCGGAGGCCACGGATCCGGGCCGAGGCTCCCGCTCCGGCACGGGTCGCGGCACGGGTCCCGGCACCGGCGACGAAGCCGGCGTCGACGCGAGCGGTCTGCGCGGTGTCCGTACCGCCGAGAAGCTGCGCCTCTCGGTCGTCTCCGCCTTCGAGACCGCGTGCCTCGACGCCCTCGGCAAGACCCTCGGCCTGCCCGTCCACGCCCTCCTCGGCGGCAAGGTCCGCGACTCCGTCGAGTTCAGCGCCTACCTCTTCTACCGCTGGGCCACCCATCCCGCCGGCGGCCCCGTCGACGACTGGGGCGCGGCCCTCGACCCCGCCGGCATCGTCGCCCAGGCCCGCCGCTTCGACCGTGCGTACGGCTTCCGGTCCTTCAAGCTCAAGGGCGGGGTGTTCGCACCGGACCAGGAGATCGCCGCGATCCGCGCGCTCGCCGAGGAGTTCCCGGGCCGTCCGCTCCGCCTCGACCCCAACGGCGCCTGGTCCGTGGAGACCTCCCTCGCCGTCGCGCGTGAACTCGCGGACGTGCTGGAGTACCTGGAGGACCCGGCGAGCGGCACCGGCGCGATGGCCGAGATCGCCGCCGGCACCGAGATCCCGCTCGCCACCAACATGTGCGTGACCACCTTCGAGGAGGTCCCGGAGGCCTTCGCGAAGGGGGCGGTACGGATCGTCCTCTGCGACCACCACTACTGGGGCGGTCTCGGGCGCACCCGCGAACTCGCCGCACTCTGCCGGACGTACGGCGTCGGGCTCTCCATGCACTCCAACACCCACCTGGGCATCAGCCTCGCCGCCATGACCCAGGTCGCCGCCACCCTGCCCGAACTCCACCACGCCTGCGACACCCACTACCCGTGGCAGACCGAGGACGTCGTCACCACCCGCCCCGTCTTCCGCGAGGGCCGCCTCACCGTCTCCGACGCCCCCGGCCTGGGCGTCGAACTGGACCGCGAGGCGCTCGCCGCCCTGCACCGCCGCTGGCGGGAGGACGACGGGAGGTACCGGGACCGCGACGACGCGGCGGCGATGCGGGCGGCGAACCCAGAGTGGCGGCCCCGCAGTCGGTAGCCGCGTGTGCCCACCCGTCCGCTGGTGCGGGACGGGTGGGCACACGGGACGGCGCCCTCGCGGGCGCCTCCGCCCGGTGCCGCCCCGTACCAGCGGGCCTCGCACCGAACAGGCCCGGCACCGAGGGGAACCGCACCAGGCCGCCGCCCGCCCAAGGGCTACGCGTGGCAGGCCACCGGCACGCCCCCGTTCATCGCCGCCATGTCCCCGAACACCGCCACCGGATCCAGCGGCGACCCCTCCGGCAGGCCCGCCAGCTCCGCGTACGCCCGGTGCAGGTTGGCCACCAGGCGCTCGCTCTCCCGCCACGCGGCGAACTCGCCGAGCTCCGCCCGCCGCGCCGTCTCCAGCGGCGTCGCCCCCTTCGCGTACCCCTCCGCCGCGATCTCCCGCACCCGGAGCAGGTACCGCTCGGTCGCGTCGTACGCCGAGGGGTCGGTCACCCGGCCGTGCCCCGGGACCACCGTCGGCGCGTCGAGCGAGCGCAGCAGGTCGAGCGCCCGCAGCGACCCGGCCAGCGAGCCCATCGGCAGGAACGGCGTCCCGCCGTGGAAGACCAGGTCGCCGGTGAAGACGATGCCCTGCTCGGGGAGGTGCACGATGGAGTCGCCCGTGGTGTGCGCGGGCCCCGGGTGGATCACCCGCACCTCGATCCCCCCGACGTACAGCGTCATGCGCTCGCGGTACGTGACGGACGGTGCCACGATGTCGATCTTCCCGAAGTCGGTCCGAGGCCACAGCAGATGGAGCTGGTGCCCGGCCGCGAGCTGCTCGCTCCGGCAGTTCTCGTGGCCGACGATCCGCGCCTCGGGCAGGAACACCCCGTTGCCGTAGGTGTGGTCGCCGTGGTGGTGGGTGGAGACGATCGTCCCCGGCAGTGGAAGGCCCGCCGCGAGGACCGCCTCCCGCAGCAGCCGCGCCCGGCGTTCGGTGGCGGCGGTGTCGACGAGCAGCGCCTCGCGCGCGTCGCCGAGGAAGCCGGCGTTGTTCAGACACCAGCCGCCGTCGGGCTGGAGGAAGGCGTGGACGTTCGGCGCGAGCGTGACCACGTGGGGAGCGTAGGCGTCGTGGGACTCGGTGGCAGACATAGGGATTCCCCCGGTTGAGAGGCATGAGCGCCCGATCGGACAGGGAAGAGTCTCCCCGGCTTGCGGGCCGGCAGAGCTGCGTCGAGGGTCGAAGCATGAAGGCGATCAGCTACCGCCGGTACGGCGGCCCCGAGGTCCTGGAGTACGGCGAGCTTCCCGACCCCAAGATCGGCCCCGACGCGGTGCTGGTCAGGGTGCGGGCCGCCGCGGTCAACCCGGTCGACTGGAAGTGCCAGGCCGGGTACCTCGACGGGATGATGGACGCGGTCTTCCCCGTGATCCCCGGCTGGGACGTCTCCGGTGTCGTCGTCCGGCCCGGGGTCTCCGTCACCGAGTTCGCCGAGGGCGACGAGGTCATGGGCTACGTCCGCGAGGACTTCCTCTCCCGGGGCACCTTCGCGGAGTACGTCGCCGCCCCCGTCCGTACCCTCGCCCGCAAGCCGCGCTCGGTCGGCTTCGAGGAGTCCGCGGCCCTTCCGCTCGCCGGCCTCACCGCCTACCAGGCGCTCCACCAGCCCCTCGCGGTCGGCCCCGGCGACACCGTCCTCGTGCACGCGGCGGCCGGCGGGGTCGGCTCCATGGGCGTGCAGATCGCCCGCCACCTCGGTTGCCGGGTCATCGGCGCGGCGCGGGAGGCGGGCCTCGAACGGGTCGCGGAGCTCGGCGCCGAACCGGTCGTGTACGACGAGGCGACCTTCGCCGACCAGGTCCGCACCCTCGCCCCGCAGGGCGTGGACGCCGTCCTCGACACCATCGGCGGACCGTTCCTGCGCATCTCCGCCGGGCTGCTCGCGACCGGCGGGCGGCTCGCCTCGATCGCCGACGGCGAGGTCCTGGCCCTCGGGGGCCGCTATTTCTGGGTCCGCCCCGACCCGGTCGACCTCGCGGCCCTCGCGGACCTCTGGTCGACGAAGGCGTGCTCTCCGTACGGGTGGCCAGGACGTTCCCCCTGGAACAGGCGGCGGACGCGCAGCGCGCCAACGCCGCGGGCGGCCTGAACGGCAAGGTCGTCGTCACCGTCCCCTGACCCGTCCCCCGGGGCACCGGCTCCGGCGGCTCACCAGATCATCGCCGCCCCGAAGACGGCGAGCGCGATCGTGCAGGAGGCCGCGAGCAGCGCGCCGCGGCGGGAGAGCGGCTGCGGCCTGGCCGGGCTCAGGGAGCGGATCCGGCGGTGGGCGACGGCCAGGAACCCGATCCACACGAGCGCCGACAGCGCGAGCCCGGTGATCCCCACGGCGGTGATCTCGTCGCTCACGGCCAGCTTGACGGCGAGCACCGCCACCACCGTGCACGACAGGGTCGTCCGCCGCCACGCGAGCCGGGTCCGCTCCGGCTGGAGCCCGGGATCACGCGCGTCCAGCCCGGAGGCGGCCTCCGTCACCGCCCCGCCCAGCCGAAGAGCACGACCACCACCATCGCGACCGCCACCACCGCCACGACCAGACTCAGCACCGCGGGGAAGCGGGACCCCGGCAGATCCTCGCCGCGCCGCATGGCCCGCTCGCAGCGCACCCAGTGGTTCACCGCCCGCAGCGCGCACAGCACCCCGGCCGCGAGCAGTGCGAGCGCGAGCCCGACCCGGACGCCCCAGCGCAGGTCCGGCAGGAACTGGTCGACGGCGAATCCGCCGCCGACCAGGGCGAGCGCGGTCCGGATCCAGGCCAGGAACGTCCGCTCGTTGGCGAGGGAGAACCGGTAGTCCGGGGTGTCTCCCTCGTCCCGGATCCGCTGCGGTGCGAACCACAGCCGCAGGCTCTGTACGAAATCGCTCACACGCGCACCCTAACGTTCGAGTGATCGGCCCGCCGGGCGCCCATGGGCGAGTGACCACCGGGCCCGGTCCGCGCGAGAGCTCAGTCCACCGGGCGCGTCCCGCCCGCCCCGTGTTCCCGCAGCCGCTCGTACGCCGCGAGCCCGTCCGGCACCCACGCCCAGTCGCCGAGCCGCGCCGCCAGCTCCTCCTCCGTCAGGAAGGAGTGCCAGGCGACCTCCTCCACCTGCGGGTTCACCGGCAGTTCGCACCGCACCTCGTAGACCGCCGACCACCACTTGCCGGCCACGCCCGCGGAGTCGTACAAGAACGTCAGGACGGGCTCGGGCCGGGGCAGGCCCCGTACCCCGAGCTCCTCCTCGGCCTCGCGCAGCGCGGCCTCGTCGTAGGACTCGCCCGCGCCGACGACCCCGCCGACGAACATGTCGTACATCGAAGGGAAGACCAGTTTCGTCGGCGTCCTGCGGTGCACGAAGATCCGGCCCTCGGCGTCCCGGACCCGGACGAAGACGCAGCGATGGATCAGGCCCCGCGCGTACACCTCACCGCGCGGGGCCTGCCCGATCACCCGGTCGTGCTCGTCGACGACATCGAGAATCTCTTCAGCGGCGCTCATCCCGCCATCCAAGCAAACCGCCCGGGCCGCGGGGCCGCGCCGCCCGGCTCACTGTCCCATCACGTACTTGACCGTCGGCCCGGTGGTCCAGCCGCCGTCCACCGCCAGCTCCGCGCCCGTCACGTACGAGGCGGCGTCCGACAGCAGGAAGACGACCGCCCCGGCGATCTCGTCGGCCTCGCCGACCCGGCCCATCGGCGTGTTCGGGTACCTGCCCTCACCGCGCTCGATGCCCACGGAGGCCGTCATCGGGGTGTACGTCATGCCCGGGTGGACCGAGTTGACGCGGATCCCCGCCGTGCCGAGCTCCACCGCGCCGATCTTCGTCAGCCCGCGCACACCCCACTTGGAGGCGCCGTAGCCGGCGGTCAGCGCCAGGCCCATCAGGCCCGCGGCCGAGGAGATGTTGACGATGGAGCCGCCGCCGGCCGCCTTCATCGCCGGTATCGCGGCCTTCATGCCGATGAAGACACCGGTCAGGTTGATGTCGAGGACCTTGCGGAAGTGCTCGACGGACTCGGTCTCCAGGAACGCGCCCGTGGAGATGCCCGCGTTGTTCACCAGGCCGTGCAGCCCGCCGAACTCCGCCACGGCGTACGCGACGGCCGCCGCCCAGTCCTCCTCCGAGGTCACGTCGTGGTGGAGGTACCGCGCCCGCTCGCCGAGCGCCTCGGCGGTCGCCCGGCCCTCCTCGTCGAGCACGTCGGTGACGACGACGTTCGCGCCGGCCGCGACCGCCTGCCGGGCGGCCTCCGCGCCGAGACCGCGGGCGCCGCCGGTGATGAGGACGGTCCTGCCGGTGAGGTCGTTCATGAAAGGTCCTTTCGGGGGAGATGCGCCTGCTCCGGCTGTGCGGCACGCAGCAGGGCGGTGGTGGTCTCGACGAGATCGGCGAGGAAGAGCGCCTCACCGGTCAGGGGTTCGGTGCCGTCGAGGTACTGCCTGGCCCGGTCCGCCATCGCCGCGCCCACCACGGTCAGCGCCAGGTCGAGGCGCTCCAGGAGCAGGGGCTCGGGCAGGCCGTCGGCGGCGAGCCGGTCCGCGATCCGCTCGATCAGACGCCAGTAGCCGGTGCCGGCGAGCGTCGGATGGGGGGTCCGGGTGCGCACGCCGCTCTCATGGCTGAGCTGCGCGGAGATCCGCAGGCACCGGCGGCCCCGGTCGGTGCGCAGCTCACTGGCCTCGGCGGCGACGAGGGCGCCGACCAGGGCGTGCGTCGCGTCGGGGGCGGCCGCGAGCAGCGGGGCGAGCACGCCCTCCGTACGGGCCTGCCGGCCGGCCATCACGGCGTCGACCAGCCCGGCGCGCGAGCCGAAGTGGTACTGCACCGCGGAGGGATTGGCCTGGCCCGCGCGGCTCACGATGTCCCGCAGCTGCGCGCCGTGGACGCCCTGGGCGGCGAAGAGCTCCTCCGCCGCGCGGATCAGTCTGTCCCGGGTCTCGGGCCCCGATGTCCTCGCCATGCATCCATATTAATGCTCACCATTAGAAAACGGGAGGGGGGGGTGGGAGTCGCGGCGGAACGGCGAAAAGGTTGACTCGATACATCCGTGTATCCAAGATGCGGTCCATGTCCTACGACGCAGATGTGATCGTGATCGGGGCGGGCCTCGCCGGCCTCGTCGCCACCGCCGAGCTGGTCGACGCCGGCCGCACCGTGATCCTCCTCGACCAGGAACCCGAACAGTCCCTCGGCGGCCAGGCCCACTGGTCCTTCGGCGGCCTCTTCCTCGTCGACTCGCCCGAGCAGCGCCGGATGCGCGTCAAGGACAGCCACGCCCTCGCCCTCCAGGACTGGTACGGCACCGCCGGCTTCGACCGGACCGAGGACCACTGGCCGAAGAAGTGGGCCGAGGCGTACGTCGACTTCGCCGCCGGCGAGAAGCGCTCCTGGCTCCACGCGCGCGGGGTGCGGTTCTTCCCCGTCGTCGGCTGGGCCGAGCGCGGCGGCTACGACGCCAACGGCCACGGCAACTCCGTCCCCCGCTTCCACATCACCTGGGGTACGGGCCCCGGCCTCGTCGCCCCCTTCGAGCGGAAGGTCCGCGAGGGCGTCGCCCGCGGCCTCGTCCAGCTCCGCTTCCGCCACCGGGTCACCGCACTCGGCCGCACCGCCGGAGCCGTCGACACCGTCACCGGCGAGATCCTGGAGCCCTCCGCGGCCGAGCGCGGCACCGCGAGCAGCCGGACGGCCACCGACGCGTTCGAACTGCGCGCCCAGGCCGTGATCGTCACCTCCGGCGGCATCGGCGGCAACCACGAGCTCGTCCGCGCCCAGTGGCCCGAGCGCCTGGGCACCCCGCCCGCCAAGCTGCTCTCCGGCGTCCCCGCCCACGTCGACGGCCTGATGCTCGGCATCGCCGAGAAGGCCGGCGCCCACCACATCAACCGCGACCGCATGTGGCACTACACCGAGGGCATCGAGAACTGGAACCCCATCTGGGCCAGGCACGGCATCCGCATCCTCCCCGGACCGTCCTCGCTCTGGCTGGACGCGACCGGCAAGCGGCTGCCCGTCCCGCTCTTCCCCGGCTTCGACACCCTCGGCACCCTCGAACACATCATGCGGACCGGCCACGACCACACCTGGTTCGTCCTCGACAAGCGGATCATCGGCAAGGAGTTCGCCCTCTCCGGCTCCGAACAGAACCCCGACCTCACCGGCAAGTCCGTCCGCGACGTGATCGGCCGCGCCCGGGCCGATGTGCCGGGCCCGGTCCAGGCGTTCATGGACAAGGGCGCCGACTTCGTCGTCGAGAACGACCTCCCGGCCCTCGTCCGCGGCATGAACGCGCTCACCGAGGAGCCCCTCATCGACGAGGACGCCCTCCGCCGGGAGATCACCGCCCGCGACCGCGAGATCGCCAACCCCTTCACCAAGGACCTCCAGGTCACGGCGATCAGGGGCGCCCGCAAGTACCTCGGCGACAAGCTGATCCGCACGGCCGCCCCGCACCGCATCCTCGATCCGAAGGCGGGCCCGCTGATCGCCGTCCGCCTCAACATCCTGACCCGCAAGTCCCTCGGCGGCCTGGAGACCGACCTCGACTCCCGCGTCCTCACGGAGGGCGGCGAACCCCTGGAAGGCGTGTACGCGGCGGGCGAGGCGGCCGGCTTCGGCGGCGGCGGGGTCCACGGCTACCGCTCCCTCGAAGGCACCTTCCTCGGCGGCTGCATCTTCTCGGGCCGCGCGGCGGGCAGGGCGGCGGCCAAGGCGGTGAGCTGACGGAGGGCTCCCCGCCGGGGCAAGATGACGGTGTGACAAAACGTGTGATGCTCCTCGCCGTTGGCGGGTTCCTGGCGCTGGGCGGCCTGGCGGCCTTCCTCGTCCTCCAGGGCCTGGACGCCGCCGACAAGTGGAGCAGCGTCCTGAGCCTGTTCTTCACGGTGGCGGGCTTCGCGCTGACCGCGGTGGGCCTGCTCAACCGCCCCTCCGCCCAGTCGGCGGACCGGGCCGCGACCGGGGGATCGCTGCACCAGATCAGGAACGTCACGGGGGACGTGGTGATCAGGACCGGCGGCGGTACGGGCACCCCGCCGACCCCCACCACCCCCGCCACCCCCACGGAGGGGCAGGGCGGCGGAACGCAGTCGGCCCACGGAGCCAGGACGGCGGGGGACCTGCACCAGATCGACGGAGTGGGCGGCTCGGTCCGCGTCGAACCGCCGACGTCCTCGACGCCGTGAGGGGTCTCTTCAAGCGCTGGACGGCGCGCCAGTCGGCGCCGGGAGCCACCGTCCAGGGCCCCCTCACCCAGATCAGCGGCGTCCGGGGCGATGTCCACGTCACGCTCGCACCCGTCCCGCCCCAGCACGGATCACCGGAGATCGAGTCGGCCCGCGAGGCCTACGCCACCCGCGTCCGCCAGCGCTACGGCCGCCTCGACCTGGAGGTCCTCACCCCCCTCCGGGAACAGGACGAGCGCCCGGTCCTGCACCTGCGGGACGTCTTCGTCCCCCAGTCCGTACGGGCCGACCCGCCGCCCGTGGAACTGCCCCAGGAGCTCCTGCGCCGCCTCATGGACCCGGCCGAGGCCGAGCTCCACGACCTGCCGCCCGGCATCGACCGGGAGACGGTCGACCGCGTCCGCCGCGCCTACCAGGAGCGGCCGCCGCTGCCCGTGCTCGACGTCCTGACCCGGCCCGAGCACGACCGTGTGGTCCTGCTCGGCCACCCGGGCTCCGGCAAGTCCACCCTCGCCCGCTACCTGGCACTCGTCCTCACCTCCCCCGAGCCCCCTCCGGGCCTCGCGGCACTGCACGGCACCCTCCCGCTGATCGTCGAACTCCGCGAGTACGCGCAGCCGGCCTGGCGCGAGCGGACCTTCGAGGACTTCCTGGCCCACCAGTACGCGACGGAGGGCCTCGGACTGCCGCCGGAGACGCTGGCCGCGCTCCTGGCGGGGGAGGGCCCGTACTCCGCCCTCATCGTCTTCGACGGCCTCGACGAGCTCTTCGAGGGGGACATCAGGGACGCGGTCACCCGCCGCATCGCGGGCTTCGCCGCCCGCCACCCGCGGGCCAGGATCGTCGTCACCTCACGCGGTTACGGCTACCAGCGGGCCGTCCTGGACGGCGCGGGCTTCACCGACTTCATGCTCCAGGACCTCGACCGGGAACAGATCGGCGCGTTCGCGGGGCAGTGGTTCGCGCTGGCGTGCCCGGACGACCCGGACCAGGCCCGGCGGCTGGTCGAACGCGTCACGACGGCCGTCGACGCGTCGACCTCGGTCCGGGAGCTCGCGGGCAACCCGCTGATCCTCACCATCCTGGCGATCATCGGCCGCCGCCGCGAACTCCCGCGCGACCGGCGGACGGTGTACGAGCACGCCGTCGACGTCCTGGTGGAGCACTGGGATCCCAGCAAGTACCTGAAGGACCGCCAGGTCGAGGAGCACCTCCCGTACCTCGGCCCCGAGGACAAACGCGAACTCCTGCGCCTCATCGCGCGCCAGATGCAGGAGGGCCAGGGCGGCATCTCCGGCAACCACATCGCCGGCCCGGACCTCCTCAGGAGCTTCGAGGAGTACGTGAAGGACCGCTACGCCCTCCCGCCGGACCGCGCGGCGACGGCGGCCCGCGTGATGCTGGACCAGTTCCGCCACCGCAACTTCATCCTGAGCCGCTACGGCGGCGAGATCTACGGCTTCGTCCACCGCACGTTCCTGGAGTACCTGGCGGCGACGGACCTGGCGCACCGCTTCAACCACGAACGAAGCCTGTCGGAGGAGGACCTCCAGGACCTCTTCGCTGCGAAGCTCCACGACCCGACGTGGCACGAGATCCTGCTGTTGCTGGTGGGCCTGCTGGACGAGCGGTTCGTGGCGGGGGTGATCGACCGGTTGCTTGCGCCGCGCGCGATCGCGGTACCGCTGGGGTCCCGAGTCGACGACGCGTTCGCCGAAGTGGCCTTCGTGGCCCGCTGTCTGGCCGAGGTGCGCCGACCGGGGGCGCTGGCCGCGCAGAGCGCGGCCACGGTCCGGACGGTGGTCCGGCTGTTCGAGTTCGCCAGGGTGCTGGGCGTGCCCGTCTTCTACCCCTACGCACATGTGGAGTCCCTGGGCCCGGCGCTGGCGGCCCTCGGCGACCGCTGGACGGGCAGGGAGGCGTACGCGCGCTGGCACGAGGGATGGAGGCTTGACGAGGGGTCCTTCGGCGACTGGTCCCTCTCGCTGAACTCGACGGACCAGCTCGCCACGAACATCCTCCTGTGCCTCCGGGGCGGGGGAGAGCTGCCCCGCGCGGCCTACCTCGCGGAGACCGTCATGACCGGTGACAGCACGATGGCGAGACTCGGCGCCGCCCGCCTGCTCGTCCGCTCGACGGGCCGTGAGCCGGCGACCATGGAACTGGTGGACCGTTGTCTGCGCGAGGGCACGAGCGGCGAGGTGCGGTCGGCCCTGCTGGGACACCTGGCGTTCGTCGAGGACGTCGACCCGGACTGGGTGGTCCGGCTCGCCCTCGAGCAGCTGGCGGACGACGACCTGCGGGTGCGGCTCGCGGCACTCCAGTGCCTGCAGGGCCGCCGGACCGACAGCCCGGAGGCACGTGCCGAGATCGCCCGACTGATCGACGACCCCGACCCCTTCGTCCGCCGACATGCCGTGCGCCCGCTCGTCGCGCATGCCGAGGACGGAGCACGGGCGGCGGAATTCCTGCGGGAGGCTCTCGCCGACCCCGATCCCGCACTCCGTGCCATGGCGCTGTCCGCCGTGGTGGAGAGGGCCGGCGACGAGCCGGCCGTCCGCGCGCTCGTCCAGGAGCGGATGAGGAACGACGAGAGCCCCGAGGTCGTGGCCGCGGCGGTCGACGCCGTCCGGGAGATCGGCTCCGACGCCTCCGACACCCACGCGCTCCTGCACGAGCTCTCCGGTCACCCGGACCCCGCGGTGCGCAGGGCGGTCCTCCGCTGCCTGGCCGAGGGCTGCACCCTGGACGGGTCGTCCGTGGAGTTGCTCTCCCGCAGGCTGGCGCAGGACGAGTCCCGCTGGGTCCGGGAGACCGCGCTCCGGCTCTTCATGACGCACGTCGCGGACGACGCGGCGGTCGGGGACGTCCTGCTCGACCGGGTGCGGAACGATCCGAGCGCCTCGGTCCAGAACCAGGCCCTGACGGGGCTCGTGGAGCTGGATCACGCGCTCGCCCGGGACCTGGTCGTCGACCGGGCCCGGACCCACCCCGACGAGGAGGGCCGGAGGGCGGCCTTCGTCCACCTGCTGGCCACCTACGCGGACGACGCCGAGGCGGTGCGCCTGGTCCTCGACCGGGCCGTGCACGACGAGCACGGCGGCACACGGTTCGCCGCCCTGGACATTCTCCGGGCGCTGAGCTCCGGTCCCGAACTCGCGGCCGTCACACAGGACCGATTCGTCCACGACACCGACCCCTCGGTGCAGCTCATCGCGCTGCGCATCCTCGCAGACCTCCGCCGCGACGATCCCGAGCTCCTCCCGCTCCTCCACCGGGCGACCGATTCCGAGGACCGGAGGATCCGCGACCTCGCCGCCGCCCTCCTCGCCGTCCTCGCCCGTCAGCCGTCGAGCTGAATCGCCTCCACCACCCTGAACCGCTCCACCACCAGCATCGTCGAGTCGTCCACCACGAACCCCGGGTCCCCCAGCCCCTCCCGCATCTCCGCGCTGTGCCAGAAGCGTTCGTGCGCCTCGCGCCAGTCCGCGACCGACAGGAAGCCCTCGCCCTCGTCGAGCGCGAGCCGCAGGTCCGCGCTGCCCAGCGGCAGGACCTCGACCTCCGTGATCTCGACGACCGCCACCTCGCGACCGTCCGAGTCGATGAGCGCCGACCGCTCGCCCGCCTCCGGCAGTTCCTCGTTCTCGACCTCGTACTCCACGAGGAGCCCCGTCGTGGCGGTCTTCTCGCCGGAGAGGACCGCCGCGACGAGCCGGTCCCGCAGGGGGCCGGGGAAGGCGAGGAGGAAGGGCTTCAGCGCGTGAGGGCCGGTCATGGCCGACAGTCTGTCAGCCACGACCGGCCCTCGGAGCCGTATCGGAGGCGCCGGGCTACAACACCAGCGACAGCAGCAGCACGAAGCCGATGCCCACGACCGAGATGATCGTCTCCATCACCGACCAGGTCTTGATCGTCTGGCCGACGCTCATGCCGAAGTACTCCTTCACCAGCCAGAACCCGGCGTCGTTGACGTGGCTGAAGAAGAGCGAACCCGCGCCGATCGCGAGGACGAGCAGCGCCGTCTCGGTCGTCGACATGCCCGCCGCCAGCGGAGCCACGAGCCCCGCCGCCGAGATCGTCGCCACCGTCGCGGAACCCGTCGCCAGCCGGATCGCGACGGCGATCAGCCAGGCGAGCAGCAGGGCCGGGATGGACCAGTTCTCGGAGAAGTCCAGGATCATCTGGCCGACGCCGATGTCGATCAGGGTCTGCTTGAAGCCGCCGCCCGCTCCGACGATCAGCAGCACGCCCGCGATCGGGGCGAGCGACTTCTCGACGGTCGTGGACAGCCGCTCCTTGGTGAAGCCGGCCGCGCGGCCCAAGGTGAACATGCCGACGATGACGGCCGCGAGCAGCGCGATCAGCGGGGAGCCGATGACGTCGGTGACCTTCTGGACGCCGTTCTGCGGGTCGTCGACGACGATGTCGACGAGCGCCTTCACCAGCATGAGGACGACGGGCAGCATCACGGTCGCGACGGTGACGCCGAAGCCGGGGCGCTTCTCGAGGTCTTCGGAGGGACGCGGGGGGATCATGTTCTCGGGGGCCGGGATGTCGACCCAGCGGGCCGCGTACCGGGAGAACAGCGGACCGGCGATGATCACGGTCGGTATCGCGACGACGAGGCCGAGGGCCAGGGTGACGCCCAGGTTGGCGCCGACCGCGTCGATCGCGACGAGCGGGCCGGGGTGCGGCGGGATGAGGCCGTGCATCACGGAGAGGCCGGCGAGGGCCGGGATGCCGATCCGCATCAGGGAGTAGTTGCCGCGCTTGGCGACGAGCAGCACCACCGGGATCAGCAGCACGATGCCGACCTCGAAGAAGAGCGGCAGACCGATCACCGAGGCGATCAGGACCATGGCCCAGGGCATCGCCCGGCCGCTCGCCTTCGCGAGGATGGTGTCGACGATCTGGTCGGCGCCCCCCGAGTCGGCGAGCAGCTTGCCGAGGATCGCGCCGAGGGCGATCAGGACGCCCACGCCGGCGACGGTGTTGCCGAGGCCGGTGGTGAACGACTTGATGGTGTCCGCGAGCGGCGCACCGGCGAACGCGCCGAGGGCGAGCGAGCCGATGGTCAGTGCCAGGAACGCGTGCAGCTTGAACTTGGTGATGAGCACGACGATGACGGCGATGCCGGCGAGTACGGCGATGCCGAGCTGGGCGTTGCCTGCCGAGGTGATCGGTTCGGCGGCGTCCGCTGCCAGGATCTCGACGCTGAGACTGGTCACGGTGGTGTCCTTCGTACGAGCGGGGGAACGGGGGACGGGGGCGGGGAGGGGATCAGCCGGCGAGGGCGCGCAGCGCGGCGGCGGCCCGGGCGGCGATCTCCTCGGGGGTGCCGGAGACGTCGACGGCGACGCCGGCCTCGTCCTCCTGCAGCGGCTGCAGGGTGGCGAACTGGGAGTCGAGGAGCGCCGTCGGCATGAAGTGGCCCTTGCGGGCTCCCATGCGCTGCTCGATCAGCTCCCGGTCACCGGTCAGATGAAGGAAGACCACACCGGGGGCCGCGGCGCGGAGCCGGTCCCGGTAGCTGCGCTTCAGAGCGGAGCTGCTCACCACACCGCCGAGCCCGGCCCGGTCGTGCGCCCAGGAGCCGATGGCGTCCAGCCAGGGCTCGCGGTCGCTGTCGTCCAGGGGTGTGCCGGCCGACATCTTGGCCACGTTGGCCGCCGGGTGGAAGTCGTCGCCCTCGGCGTAGGGAAGGCCGAGGGCCTCGGCGACCAGCGGACCGATCGTGGTCTTGCCGGTCCCGGCGACGCCCATCACGACGACGACCGTCCTCGTCCCGGGCTGGGGGGTGGTGCTCATGGGTGGTGCCTCGCTGTCTTCTTCGACATCGATCCGTCGCGCCCATGAAACCCATTGGGTACGACGTATTCAAGAGGCTGTGACATAAAAGTAGTACTTTTAATTCCCGATGTGATCATCCGCGCGAGCGCGCATAGGCTTGCCACCATGACGACACCGGCCCAGGGGCTCCACTCGCAGGTCCTCGCCACCCTGGGTCTCGCGATCACCGCGGGGGAGTACCCGCCCGGCACCGTGCTGCGCACCGACGAGCTCGCCCAGCGCTTCGACGTGTCCCGGACCGTGGTCCGTGAGGTCGTCCGCGTCCTGGAGTCCATGCACCTCGTGGAGTCCCGCCGCCGCGTCGGCGTGACCGTCCTCCCCATCGCCGGCTGGAACGTGTACGACCCCCAGGTCATCCGCTGGCGCCTGGCCGGCGCCGACCGCCCCCGCCAGCTCCGCTCGCTCACCGTGCTCCGCTCGGCCGTCGAACCCGTCGCCGCCGGCCTGGCCGCCGAGAACGCCACCCCCGAGCAGTGCCGCGAGCTCACCGAGCACGCCCTCGGCATGGTCGCCACCTCGCGCGGCCGGCGCCTGGAGGAGTACCTCGTCCACGACATCGCCTTCCACCGCGTCGTGCTCAACGCCTCGGGGAACGAGATGTTCGCCCGCCTCGGCGACGTCGTCGCCGAGGTCCTCACCGGCCGCACCCATCACCACGTGATGTTCGAGGACCCCGACCCGGCCGCCGTCACCCTCCACGTCCAGGTCGCCGAGGCCGTACGGGAGCGGGACGCGGCCCGCGCCGAGGAGCTCACCCGGCAGATCGCGGTCGGCGCCCTCCAGGAACTGGACGTCCTCGCTCCGTAAGGCCCCGTCAAGGTGCCGTCAAGGTGCGGTCAAGCTCTGAACTAGCTCAAATATGGGCGTTCAGTGACATGCGCCACAGTCAGTTACCGCTCCTTGCCGTGAGGATGTGCGCTGGCCGTGCCGGGGTCACCCCCCCCCACCAGGCACGGCCGGGTACCGCACAGCCCCCTCACGAAGGCGAACAACTCCATGAGTGACCGCGTCACCGCGGCCGACCCGCTGTCCGCCGCCACGGCGAACCCGGCCGCCCCCCACGTCGACGCCGGCGACGCCGGATACCGCAAGGACCTCAAGTCCCGCCACATCAACATGATCGCCATCGGCGGCGCGATCGGCACCGGCCTCTTCCTGGGAGCCGGCGGCCGGATGTCCCAGGCGGGCCCCTCCCTCTTCATCGCGTACGCGGTCTGCGGCGTCTTCGCCTTCTTCGTCGTGCGGGCCCTCGGCGAGCTCGTGCTCTACCGCCCCTCGTCCGGCGCCTTCGTCTCCTACGCCCGTGAGTTCATGGGCGAGAAGGGCGCCTACACCGCCGGCTGGCTGTACTTCCTCAACTGGTCGACCACCGCCGTCGCCGACATCACCGCGGCCGCGACCTACGCCCACTTCTGGTCGATGTTCAGCGACGTCCCGCAGTGGATCCTCGCGCTCATCGCCCTCGCGGTCGTCCTCGCCGCCAACCTCATCTCCGTGAAGTACTTCGGCGAGATGGAGTTCTGGTTCGCGATCATCAAGGTCGGCGCCCTCGTCGCCTTCATGCTGATCGGCATCTTCCTCGTCGTGACCTCGCACGACGTCGGCGGCAGCACCCCGGGCCTCGCCAACATCACCGACAACGGCGGCATCTTCCCCAACGGCATGATGCCGATGCTGCTGCTCATCCAGGGCGTCGTCTTCGCCTACGCCTCGGTCGAGCTCTGCGGCGTCGCCGCCGGCGAGACCGAGAACCCCGAGAAGATCATGCCGAAGGCGATCAACTCGATCATGTGGCGCGTGGGCCTCTTCTACGTGGGCTCCGTCGTCCTGCTCGCGCTGATCCTCCCGTACACCGCGTACTCCGGCGACCAGAGCCCCTTCGTCACCGTCTTCGACAAGCTGGGCATCCCCGGCGCCGCCGGTGTGATGAACCTCGTCGTCCTCACGGCCGCGCTCTCCAGCCTCAACTCGGGCCTCTACTCCACCGGCCGCATCCTGCGCTCCATGTCGCTCTCCGGCTCCGCGCCGAAGTTCACCGGCGTCATGAACAAGGGCGGCGTCCCCTACGGCGGCATCCTGCTCACCGCCGCCTTCGGCGTCATGGGCGTCGCGCTCAACTACGTGATGCCCGGCGAGGCCTTCGAACTGGTCCTCAACTTCGCCTCCATCGGCATCATCGGCACCTGGGCCATGATCATGGTCTGCTCGCTGCTGTTCTGGCGCAACGCCCAGGAGGGCAAGCTGACCCGCCCCGGCTACAACCTGCCCTGGGCCCCGTACACCCAGATCGTGACCCTCGTCTTCCTCGGCTCCGTCCTCGTCCTCATGTGGATGGACGGCGGCATCAGCCGCACCACCGTCAACTGCCTGCCGCTCATCGCGGCGGCCCTCGTCGGCGGCTGGTTCCTCGTCCGCAAGCGGGTCCGTACGACCGCCGCCGCGCACCGCGACTGACCTCCCCCCACGGGAACGGAGCGGCCCCCGCAGGCATGGCCTGCGGGGGTCTCGCCTTTTGTCAGGAGATAGTGGTACGCAAGAGCCTTACAAGATCCGGTCGGAGGAAGGGAAGTTCGCGATGCCGCAGCACGTCCAGGGGGTCATCGCCCCCGGCAGGAACGAACCGGTACGGGTCGAGACGATCGTGATCCCCGATCCCGGCCCCGGCGAGGCCGTCGTGAAGATCCAGGCTTGTGGCGTCTGCCACACCGATCTCCACTACAAGCAGGGCGCGATCAACGACGAGTTCCCCTTCCTGCTCGGCCACGAGGCCGCCGGAATCGTCGAGTCGGTCGGCGAGGGCGTCACCGACGTCGAGCCCGGCGACTTCGTCATCCTCAACTGGCGCGCGGTGTGCGGCCAGTGCCGCGCCTGTCTGCGCGGCCGCCCCTGGTACTGCTTCGACACCCACAACGCCAAGCAGAGGATGACCCTGCTCGACGGCACGGAGCTGTCCCCGGCCCTCGGCATCGGCGCCTTCGCCGAGAAGACCCTCGTCGCCTCCGGCCAGTGCACCAAGGTCGACCCCGCCGTCGCCCCCGAGGTCGCGGGCCTCCTCGGCTGCGGCGTCATGGCCGGCATCGGCGCCGCGATCAACACCGGGAACGTCGGCCGCGGCGACACCGTCGCCGTCATCGGCTGCGGCGGCGTCGGCGACGCGGCGATCGTCGGCTCCCGCCTCGCCGGAGCCGCGAAGATCATCGCCGTCGACATCGACGACCGGAAGCTGGAGACGGCGAAGGCGATGGGCGCCACCCACACCGTCAACTCCCGCTCCACCGACCCCGTCGAGGCGATCCGCGAGCTCACCGGAGGCTTCGGCGCCGACGTCGTCATCGAGGCCGTCGGCCGCCCCGAGACGTACCAGCAGGCCTTCTACGCCCGCGACCTCGCCGGCACCGTCGTCCTCGTCGGCGTCCCCACCCCCGAGATGAAGCTGGAACTCCCGCTCCTCGACGTCTTCGGCCGCGGCGGCGCGCTCAAGTCCTCCTGGTACGGCGACTGCCTGCCCTCCCGGGACTTCCCGATGCTCGTCGACCTGCACCAGCAGGGCCGCATCGACCTCGCCGCCTTCGTCACCGAGACCATCGGCCTCGGCGACGTCGAGAAGGCCTTCGGCCGCATGCACGAGGGCGACGTCCTGCGCTCGGTGGTGGTGTTCTGATGGCCGCCCGCATCGACCACCTCGTCACCTCCGGCACCTTCAGCCTCGACGGCGGCACCTGGGACGTCGACAACAACGTCTGGATCGTCGGCGACGACAGCGAGGCGATCGTCATCGACGCCGCCCACGACGCCGAGGCCATCCTCGCCGCACTCGACGGCCGCGCCCTGCGCGCCATCGTCTGCACCCACGCCCACAACGACCACATCGACGCGGCCCCGGCGCTCGCGGCCGCCACCGGCGCCCGCATCCTGCTCCACGCCGCCGACCAGCCGCTGTGGAAGCAGACCCACCCCGACCACAGCCCGGACGGCGAACTCGCCGACGGCCAGGTCCTCACCATCGCCGGCACCGACCTCACGGTCCTGCACACCCCCGGCCACGCCCCCGGCGGCATCTGCCTGTACGCCCCCGACCTGGGCACGGTCTTCACCGGCGACACCCTCTTCCAGGGCGGCCCCGGCGCCACCGGCCGGTCCTTCTCGGACTTCCCGACGATCGTCGACTCGATCCGCGAGAAGCTCCTCACCCTCCCGCCGGAGACGGTGGTCCGCACCGGCCACGGCGACAGCACCACGATCGGCGCCGAGGCCCCGCAGCTCCAGGAGTGGATCAGCCGAGGCCACTGAGAGCCAGCCGGCTCTCGAAGCGCCTCGGCGCACCCGTGAACGGGTCGGTGAACTCCAGCGTCCGCGCGAGCAGTTGCAGCGGACGCCGGAAGTCCTCCGGCCCGTCCTCACGGAGCACCGGATAGATCGGATCGTGCAGGATCGGCAGCCCCAGCGCGTTCATGTGCACCCGTAGCTGATGCGTCCGCCCGGTCTCCGGCACCAGCCGGTACCGCCCGAGCCCGCCCCGCCGCTCCACGAGCGCGATCCGGCTCTCGCTGTTCGGCTCGCCCGGCACCTCCCGGGCGGCCATCACCCCGCGCTCCTTCTCGATCCGGCTCCGCACCGTCACCGGCAGCCCCACCGCCGGGTCGTACGACGCCACCGCCTCGTACTCCTTGCGCACCAGCCGGTCCCGGAACAGCGTCTGGTACGCCCCCCGGTCCTCCGGCCGCACGACACAGAGCACCAGGCCCGCCGTCAGCCGGTCGAGCCGGTGCGCGGGCTGCAGCGAAGGAAGCTCCAGCTCCCGCCGCAGCCGCGCGAGCGAGGTCTCCGTGACATGACGCCCCCGGGGCATCGTGGCGAGGAAGTGCGGCTTGTCCGCGACGACGATCCGCTCGTCCCGGTGGACCACCCCGACGGGGAACGGCACCGTCTCCTCCACGGGAAAGTCCCGGTGGAACCAGAGATAGCGGCCCACGGTGTACGGATCGTCCCCGGCCACCGGCCCGTCGACCCCGACGAACCGGCCCTCACCGAGCATCTCCTCGACCCGCCCGGCCCCGACGGCCGCCCCGTACCGGTCGAGCAGATGCTCCCGCACGGTCGCCCAGACCCCGTCCGGGTCGTCCGGCAGCCGCAGCCGCACGGGATCGATCCCGTCCCGCTGCGGCAACGGCGCGACCGGCGCCTTCGCTCTCCGTCTCACGGCTCCGCCTCGTGACCGCACATGTACGCACTCATGCCGAAAGCCCCGGTCGATGAGATCGACCGGGACTTCGTGTGGTGTCCGAGGGGGGACTTGAACCCCCACGCCCGATAAAGGGCACTAGCACCTCAAGCTAGCGCGTCTGCCATTCCGCCACCCGGACAAGGTGTCTGTCTTCCTGGCCGCTGGGCCCTTCCGACGAGGAAAACCATAGCAAACATTCGGGGTGGCCGATCACCACCCCTGGTCGCCCCCGACATGTGACAGCCGCGTGTCGGCCGAGGGCCGCCCTTGGGCCGGGAGGGGGGCACGCGGGAGGATGGGACGAGGACCGAAGCAATCATGTGGGGCACGTAGTGGGAGGAAGCAGCGTGAGCGAGTCGAACACGGGCCGAAGCGGCAACGCCGAGACCGCCGAGAACGAGGTCGTGGACCTCTGTCGCGACCTCATCCGCATCGACACCAGCAACTACGGCGACCACTCCGGCCCGGGTGAGCGGGCGGCGGCGGAGTACATCGCCGAGAAGCTCGCGGAGGTCGGACTCGAGCCCAAGATCATCGAGTCGCACAAGGGGCGGGCCTCCACCGTCGCCCGCATCGAGGGCGAGGACCCGTCGCGGCCTGCCCTGCTCATCCACGGCCACACCGACGTCGTCCCGGCCAACGCCGAGGACTGGACCCACCACCCCTTCTCCGGGGAGATCGCCGACGGCTGCGTCTGGGGCCGCGGCGCCGTCGACATGAAGGACATGGACGCGATGACCCTCGCGGTCGTCCGGGACCGGCTGCGCAGCGGCCGCAAGCCCCCGCGCGACATCGTCCTCGCCTTCCTCGCCGACGAGGAGGCCGGCGGCACCTACGGAGCCCGGCACCTGGTGGACAAGCACCGGGACCTCTTCGACGGGGTCGACGAGGCCATCGGCGAGGTCGGCGGCTTCTCCTTCACCGTGAACGAGAACCTGCGGCTCTACCTGGTCGAGACCGCCCAGAAGGGCATGCACTGGATGCGGCTGACCGTCGAGGGCACGGCCGGCCACGGCTCGATGACCAATGACGACAACGCCATCACCGAGCTCTGCGAGGCCGTCGGCCGGCTCGGCCGCCACCAGTGGCCGGTGCGGGTCACCAAGACCGTCCGCTCCTTCCTGGACGAGCTCTCCGACGCGCTCGGCACCCCGCTCGACCCCGAGGACATGGACGGCACCCTCGCCAAGCTCGGCGGCATCGCCAAGATGGTCGGCGCCACCCTGCGGAACTCGGCCGCCCCGACCATGCTCGGCGCCGGCTACAAGGTGAACGTGATCCCCGGCCAGGCCACCGCGCACGTCGACGGCCGCTTCCTGCCCGGTTACGAGCAGGAGTTCCTCGCCGACCTCGACCGGATCCTCGGACCGAACGTGAAGCGCGAGGACGTCCACGGCGACAAGGCCCTCGAGACCAGCTTCGACGGCGCCCTGGTCGACGCCATGCAGCTGGCCCTGCGCGCCGAGGACCCGATCGCCCGCGCCGTGCCGTACATGCTGTCCGGCGGCACCGACGCGAAGTCCTTCGACGACCTCGGCATCCGCTGCTTCGGCTTCGCCCCGCTCCAGCTGCCGCCGGAGCTCGACTTCGCCGGCATGTTCCACGGCGTGGACGAGCGGGTGCCGGTCGACGGCCTCAAGTTCGGCGCCCGGGTCCTGGACCGGTTCATCGACGCCTGCTGACGACGGCTGTGACTGAGCATCGCAGGTGTCGTGGCCGGACAACTGTGATGCTCAGGAGGCCCGAGTGATGGTGATGTATCCGCCTTCATCATGAATCGGACACTTCTGGGAGGTTTCAGCGGTTCACGTACGAGGCGCTCACCGATCCGGTGCAGCTTCAGGCCCGTCTCGGCGGGAGCACCCTGAGTACCTCGGTCGGCCTCACGGAGAGCTGGAACAGCGCGAGCGGGACCTACCGGTTGGAGGCGCTCTCGGGTGTCCGCCTGCGGAAGGGCGAGGTCCTGGTCATCGAGCTGACCGGCTTCCCCGTCTCCTCCGAGGAGGGACCGGTGCGGCTGTCCGTGGCGGAGGACTCCCACGGCCGCGGCGCCAGGAACGACCACCTCGTCACGTTGGGCCTGTTGAAGCGGGCCCCCGGGGTGCCGCGCAACTTCCGCGCGGACAAGACCCCGCTGGCTGCGACGGAGCAGGTCACGCTGCGCTGGGACGGACCCGACGACCTCCGCTACCAGATCCAGGGGCCGGACGGCCGGCTCCACCCCGTCCAGCAGGCCTCGGGCCCCTGGCACTGGTCGCCCGGCCAGGAGTGAGGAGCCCCGGCGGGACGCCACGTACCCCCTGATCGCCACCCCCCAGAGCCCGCATCGGCCCGGGTACCACCTCACCACCACGGTGCACCT
The DNA here is from genome assembly GCF_042795405.1 of Streptomyces sp. NPDC056480. Classification (NCBI taxonomy): domain Bacteria; kingdom Bacillati; phylum Actinomycetota; class Actinomycetes; order Kitasatosporales; family Streptomycetaceae; genus Streptomyces; species Streptomyces sp. NPDC056480. The sequence goes on from NZ_JBHTSA010000063.1 coordinate 46,738, forward strand.
GCGCAGCCCCGAGTTCGAAGGCGTCACCGCGACCGCCGGGGTCTCCACCCCGTGGGTGAGGGGAACCGGGCACGAAGGGCGCATCACCTTCACCGACCAGGGTGCCGCGGTCCTGACGGCCCGCCCAGGCTGATCGTCCACGGACGGCTCGACGCCGAGGGTGAGGTGGCGGCCGCCCGAGGGGTCGTCGTCGCCGGAGACCTCTCCACCGAGGGGATTCTCCGTGTCCACGGGGAGTCCCGCTTCCGAGGCAAGGTGAACGCCGACGGACACCTGTCGGTCCGCAACGAGGACGCCTGGATCATGCACACCGACGACGGACAGATCTCCGTCCAGGGGGACCTGCGCGTCCACGGAGCCTTCCGCTCCGACAGCTGACACCGTCGCCGGTACGGCCGTCCGCCGACCCCGTCCGGCGAATTCGTCCGCGCGTTTGCATGTGACCGGAAAGAGTGAATGCACTCGGGGGCTCGTAGCCCCCACCATTCCCCCTCGTTACAGGTGGTGCGGTCCGCGGCTGGGGCCGCATTTCCAACTAGGAGGAATAATGATCAAGAAGGTCGTCGCTGCTGCGGCTGCCACTGGCGGTCTGGTTCTCGCGGGCGCGGGCATGGCCGTTGCCGACTCGGGTGCCCAGGGTGCGGCCATCGGTTCCCCCGGTGTCCTCTCGGGCAACGTCGTCCAGGTGCCGGTTCACGTCCCCGTGAACGTGTGCGGCAACACGGTCTCCGTGATCGGGCTGCTGAACCCCGCCTTCGGCAACACCTGCGTCAACGCCTGACGTTGTGCCTCGCCCCGTGAGGGTGTGAGCCGGTCCGGCCCCGGAGTGCGTGCCATGCACTCCGGGGCCGGTGGCCATTTCCGCCCCGGGTGTTCCACCCGGTGGCACTCTTTCGAAGCCGAGCAGGCAGGGAACAAGCTATGCGACAGGTCACGCGCAAGGGTCTTGTCACCGTTGCGGCAGCCGGAGGCGTCTTCGCCGCCGTGGGCGGCGGTTACGCGCACGCCGATTCCGGTGCGCACGGTGCGGCCATGAATTCCCCGGGCGTCGCGTCCGGAAATTCCGTCCAGGTCCCGGTGCACGTGCCGGTGAACGCCTGCGGAAACACCGTCAACGTCGTCGGAGTGCTCAATCCGGCGATGGGAAACAAGTGCGCCAACATCTCCAAGCCGGGTAAGCCCGGCAAGCCGGGCGGCGGTTCCTCCGCCGGCGGGCACACCGGCAACTCCCCGGGAGTCGGGTCCGGCAACACCGTCCAGGTGCCCGTCGACGTCCCGGTCAACGTGTGCGGCAATAGCGTCACGGGCATCGGCCTGGGCAACGCCGCCGCGGGCAACAGCTGCGGCAACGGCATCGAGCCGACGCATCCGGGCAACCCTGGGAACCCGGGCAACCCTGGGAACCCGGGCAACCCTGGCAATCCTGGGAACCCTGGTAACCCCGGCAATCCGGGTAACCCCGGGAATCCGGGGAACCCCGGCAACCCTGGGAATCCGGGTAACCCGGGTAACCCCGGCAACCCTGGGAACCCGGGCAATCCCGGCAACCCGGGGAATCCCGGTAACCCTGGCACTCCGGGTAACCCCGGCAACCCCGGTACCCCTGGTACTCCGGGTACGCCCGGCAACCCGGGTACGCCCGGCAACCCCGGCAGTGAGGGTGGGCCGAACACCCCGGGTGAGCACAGCGTCACCCCGCCCCGTGCCGTCGAGGAGCTCGCCGAGACCGGCTCCGGTCCGCTCGGCGTGATCGTCCCCGCCGGCGCCGGTCTGCTGCTCGCCGGTTCGCTGATCTACCGCCGGTCCCGCAGCGCCGCCTGACCCGCGACGCACCACGCACAGGGGCCCCGCAGACCGCGGGGCCCCTTCTCGTCGCTCTACCAGGTCGCTCGGACCTGGCGGATGATCCGCCGCTTCAACCGCACTCTGCGGCTCCCGTCCCGGTGCAGGCTCAGACGGTCCAACTCCCAGTGTCCGTACTCGGCATGGTCGGTCAACAGCCGCGTCGCCTCCTTGCGGGAGACACCGCGCGGCACGTACACGTCGACAAATTCGTATTCCGGCATCGCATCTATTGTGCGGGCACGGGCCCGCTACGGATAGCGTGCGTCCCATGTCTGATGCTGCGCAGCCCACCGCTGCCGAGGTACGCGCCGCCGCCGAGGCGGTCAAAGCCGCACTGGACCGTCACCTCGCGGCGGTCGAACGCCGCACGGGTGACGACGACCCGGCCGTCTACGAAGCCTTCAACGCCCTCGCGGGGGCGGCCGAGGCGTACGACGAACTCCTCTACGACCGCTACGACGAGGTCACTCCCTTCGAGATCCCCGGAGCGGACGGCTCGCTGCCGCCGTACGCCGGACCCGACGAACCGCATGCGCTCAGCCTCCTGATCCGCCGGGACTACGCCGTGGCGGAGCCGAAGCGGCTGCTCGCCCAGGCGCGCCGCATCGCCGAGATCGACGGCGGGGCGGACGCCACCGGGCCCGGCGCCCGCGCCGGGGTCTCGCCGCTGGCCGCGCTCGGTGTGCTCTTCGGCGAGTACGAACCGGACGAGATCGCCTCCCGGCACAAGGAGTTCGGCCTGGAGGAGGGAGACTCCACGCTCTGGGTCACCGCCGCCGAGGAACTCCCGGAACCGGGGGAGTGGCTCAACGCCCCCTTCGAGCACGCCGATCCGGAGCGGATCGTCTGCCGCTTCGACGTCAGCTCCGTCTTCGACGAGGACGAGGACGCCGATGACGACGCCGATGACGACGCCGATGACGAGGGCGACGACGAAGGCGACGAGGACGGCGACGAGGACGGCGACGAGGACGGGGCCGGCGGCTCCGCCTCCTGAGGGAGGCCGGGGGCGCGAGGCGAGGGGAGACGGCGGAGGGCCGGGACACCGATCGTGG
>NZ_JBHTSA010000064.1:0-49133 GCF_042795405.1 Streptomyces sp. NPDC056480
TCGCTGTGTCGTCGTCGCGGGGGCGCCGGGCCCCGCGGTCGCCGCCCGGCTCACCCCTCCACGGCGCCGAGCTGTCCCATGAGCCCGAGCAGGTCGTACTGCCACCAGCCCTCGACGATCTTCCCGTCGTCCCGGAAGCGGTGGATCACCGTGCCGGTCATGCTCACGTCCATGCCGGTCGGCTGAAGCCCCATGAAGTCCCCGGTGTGGCTGCCCCGCCACGTCCAGCGGGTGCAGACCCGGTCGCCCTCGGCGATCTGGTCGTCGACGGTGAACGCGAAGTCGAAGCCGCCCCGCCACATCTCCACCTCGCGCCGGACGGCGTCCATGCCGATGACGTCCTGCTCGTTGGTCGGATCGTGGTCGTGGTACCCCTCGGCCAGCAGCTCGTCGAGCAGAGCCAGCTCCGGCTGGTCGGAGAACATCTCCATGAGCCGCCGGGCGTTGTTCTTGTACATCGCCTCGTCCCGGACCACGTCGAGGTCCGTGAACGTCGGCATCTCGTCACAGAGCGCGACCATCTCCCGGAAGATCCGGTCGGTCTCGGGAAGCTGCGAGTTCCGCATGGCCACGTCGTAGGACGGGAACTCCACGATCTCCACGAGATGCGAGGAATCGGCCCGGTCCTTCCCGAGAACGCTGTGCGTGGCGGTCCGCTTGCCCTTGGTCTGCTCGATCCACCGGTCCATGAGCCGGCTCATGTCGTCGATCCGGCTGGTCTTGAAGTCGATGATCTGCGTGAACGTCATGACGCCTCCCGACCCAGGTGGGATCTCTCCAGTCTAGGTTGGGCGCATGGAACGGGCAGGGGGAGAACGGTCGGTCACGGTCGACAACGAGGCGGGCGTCGTCGTGATCGGCGACGGCAACCGGGTCGGATTCGGTACGGGGGCGACGGTCCGCTCGGCGTACCGGGAGCAGGTCCGGCGCATCGCCCCGCCTGAACTCCTCGGCCGTGAGGACGAGTTGGCCGAGCTTGCCGCCTTCTGTCGTACGGGGGACGGGTACCGGTGGTGGCGGGCGGACGCCTGGGCCGGGAAGACGGCGCTCATGGCCTGGTTCGCGCTCAACCCGCCGGCCGGCGTGCGGATCGTCCCCTTCTTCATCACCGCCCGCCTCGGCTCGCAGAACGACGTCGTCGCGTTCGTCGACGTGGTCCTGGAACAGCTCGCGGAGCTGGCCGGCGAGGGGATCCCGGCCCATCTGACCGCCGCCACCAAGGAGGCCCACCTGTTCCGCCTGTACGGCGAGGCCGCCCGGGCCTGCGCCGCGCGCGGCGAGCGGCTGGTCCTGCTGGTCGACGGCCTGGACGAGGACCGGGGCGTGACGACGGGCCCGGAGGCCCGCTCGATCGCGAGCCTGCTGCCCGCCTCCGGGCACGTCGTCGTCTCCGGCCGGCTGAACCCGCCGCTCCCGGCGGACGTGCGGCCGGACCATCCCCTGAGGGACCCCGAGGTCGTACGGATCCTTCCTCCCTCCCCGCGGGCCCGCGCGATCAGGGCGGAGGCGGAGCGCGAGCTCAAGCACCTCCTGGCGGCGGGCGGCCTCCCGTACGAGCTGCTGGGGCTGGTCACCGCCTCGGGAGGCGGCCTGACGGCGGACGACCTCGCGGAGCTGACCGGAGACGTGCCCTACCGGGTGCGGGACCTGCTGCGCACCGGACCCGGGCGCACGTTCGCGCTCCGCGGCGAGGGCTATCTCCTCGCCCACGAGGAACTGGTCGTCCAGGCGCGGGACATGCTGGGCCCGCGTGAGCAGGAGCGATGGCGCGGGGTCCTGCGCGGCTGGGCGGAGAGCCGGCGGGCCCGGGGCTGGCCGGCGGACACGCCGGCGTACCTGCTGCACGGCTGGTTCACCATGCTGCGAGCGGCCGGAGACCCGGACGGGATGGTGGACTGCGCACTCGACGCGGTGCGCCACGACCGGCTGCTCGCCGCGACGGGCGGCGACGGGGCGGCGCTCGCCGAGATCGAGGCGGCGGGCGAGGCGGTGCTCGCGCGGGGCGACCGTCCCGGCCTGCTCACCGCGCTGCTGCGGCTCGCCCTGCGGCGGGCCGCGCTGCGGGACCGCAACGGTCAGGTCCCCGCCGGCCTGCCCGTCGCCTGGGCCGAGCTCGGCGAGCGGGACCGCGCGCTGGCGCTCGCGCGCGGACTCGCACCGCCGAACCGGATCCGGGCCCTGTGCGCACTCGCCGAGCTGCTGCACGCCGACGGCCTGCGGGAACCGGCCCACGCCCTCCTGGACGAGGCCGACTCCCTGGCCCGCGCCGAACACCAGAGCCAGGAACGTCCCTTCGCGCTCTGGGCCGTCGGCGACTCCTGGCTCGCCGTCGGCGCCGCGGACCGGGCGGAGGGGGCCATGAACGCGCTGTCGGGGGCGATCCTGCGCCGCCGTCCGCTGCTGGCCCTGGTGGCCTTCCGGTGCGGCAAGGGCGAGTTCCGGCGCGCCCTGGGGGCGGTGCGCGAGGTGAGGGAGGACCGGACCCGCGCCCTCGGCCACGCGATCGTCTGCGGCGCCCTCGCCGCATCGTCCCGCGCGCCCGAGGCCCTGGCCCTCGCCCGGTCGGAGCGGGGATTCGGGAAGGCACTGGGGCTGCTGCGGATCGCCGAGGCCCTCGGCACCGCCGCCGCGTCGAGCCCGCGCGACGCGTCCACGCCCCTCGGTACCGCCGACGTCCTCGATCCGCGTGCACCGGCCCGGTCCGACCGGCTCGTTCGGGAAGCGCTCGCCGTCGTGGCGGACGAGGCCCCCGCCGGCGGGAGCGAGCTCGCCGCCGAGCTGATCACCGCTCTCGTGGCCGCCGGAGCCGTCGAGCGGGCCGAGGCGCTCGCCGTCGAGCCCGGGACCTCGCGGCACGGTGAGGCGATGCGCCTCGCCCTGGTCAAGACGCTGGCGCAGCAGGGGGACCCGGAACGGGCCGAAGGGCTCCTCGCCCTGCTCGTCTCGGAGAGCAGCCGGAGCCACGCCCGCGCCGCACTCGTCGAGGCATGGGCCGAGGTGGACGCGGTCGACAGGCTCCGTCCCGTTCTCGCGGCGCTGACCGACCGGTTCAGCCGTCCCCGCGCCGTACGGGCGGCCATCGGCGCCCTCGTCCGGACGGGGAACGTCGAGGAGGCCGAGGCGCTCGCCTCGAGCGAGCCGGACGTGGCCGATCCGCAGGGGGCGGGTCTGAAGGTGTGCCTCGTCCGTGCCCTCACCGCGGCGGGTCACCGGGAGCGGGCCGCCGAACTCCTCGGCCGCGTGGAGGAGGTGAGCCGCGCGCCCCGGCACCAGGACGTCGCCCCTGTCCTCGCCGCCGTGGCGGAGGCGCTGGCCCTGGCCGGGCACCTCGCGCCCGCCCGGCTCCTGACGGACGGTCTGGAGGCGGGGACGGACCGCGAGCCGCGGCTTCTCCGGGTCGTCCGGGCCCTCCTCGCGACGGGCCGTTTCGAGGAGGCCGAGCGGCAGTCCCGGGGAGCGCGGGTCAATCAGCGGGAGTACCTGGACGGGCTGATCGCCCGCGCCCGGGCGGCCGGGGGGCCCGACGAGCTGCTGCGGGAGTTCGGAAGGCCGACCGTGCAACGCGGCTGTGTGCGGCTGAGCGGCGACGGCGTCCCGCGCCCCCGGCTGCCCGCGCCGGAGACCGGGGTCCCGGCCGAGGAGGTGGAGGGGCGGGCGGCGCGCGCCCGGGCCCTGCACGGGGAGGGCCGGGACGACGAGGCGGCCCTGGAGCTGGGCCGTGCGGTGGCCGCCGCGCGCGGGACCCTGCGCTACACGGCGGTGCCGCTGGCCGCCGTGGTGCGGGCGCAGACGCTCCTGGGCCGGTCGGAGGAGGCCGCGGAGCTGCTGGCCGAGGCGTCCTCGTACCTGCGGTTCGCCGACGGGCGCCGCGAGGCGTCGTTCGTGGCGCGGGCGTATGTCGCGGCCGGTCGGCACGACGAAGCGGAGTCGCTGGTGGCCGAGGCGACCGTGGAGCTGACCGAGGAGACCGCCGAGCTCAGGCTCGACCTCGCGGAGGCCTTGGCCCGTGCCGGTGAGCAGGGGCGGGCCGAGGCCGTGCTCGACGGGCTCGCGCGCGTCGGCCTGGCCCGGGCCGGGGCCTACGCGGTCCTGGCCCGGACGCACCCCGACCCCGTCCGCGCCCGCGAGATCACCGCGCTCGCCCTGCACGTGGGGCCCTGGTACGAGGCGCTGCCCGCCGTCCTGCGCCACGAGCCCGAGGCCGTGCCCCTGATCCTCGCGGAGGCGGACCGGCTACGCCGAGCGCTGGAGGTCTGAGGCCCTGATCTCCTCCGCGAACGGTTCGTCCCGGACGTACCGTCCCACCTCGTCGAGCGCCTGGTCCGTCATGCGGTGGAGTTCGTTGCCCAGGGAGCCCGCCACGTGCGGGGTCAGCAGGACGTTCGGGAGGGTGTAGAGCGGGGAGTCCGGGGGCGGGAGTTCCGGGTCCGTGACGTCCAGGGTCGCGTGGAGGCGGCCCGAGGTCAGGTGGGGGAGGAGGGCCCGCTCGTCGAGCAGGGAGCCCCGGGAGGTGTTGATCAGGGTCGTCCCGTCGCGCATCGCCGCCAGTTGGGGCGCGCCGATCATGTGGGTCGTGGACGGGAGCTGGGGGGCGTGGACCGAGACGACGGTGCTGCGGGCGCACAGGTCGTCGAGGTCGGCCACCAGTTCCACGCCGGGGGGCGGGACGTCGACGTACGGGTCGTACAGGAGGATCTCGATGTCGAAGGGGCGCAGCAGGTCGATCACCCGGCGGCCGATCCGGGAGGCGCCGACGATGCCGACGGTGCGGCGGTAGTTGCCCCAGGTCGCGGACTCGGTGAGCCAGGCGTGGCCGGCGCGGAGTTCGGCGTACCGCTGGGCCGAGCCGAGGACCCGTTTCCCGGCGAAGAGGATCGCGGCGAGCGTGTACTCGGCGACCGGCAGCGCGTTGGCCGCGGCGGCCGAGGTGACGCGCAGCCCGCGGTCCCAGCAGGCCTCGGTGATGTGGTGCTTGACCGAGCCGGCCGCGTGGACGACCGCCCGCAGGCGCGGTGCGCGGTCCAGGACGTCGGCGGTCAGCGGGGTCGCTCCCCAGCAGGTGAGGAGGATCTCGGCCTCGGCGAGCGCGGTGGTGATCCGCGGGTCACGGGACGTCAGGTCGTGGGCGACCAGGTGCGGGTCCGTGCGGGTGAGCGTGCCGAGGCGGGTGCGGTGGGTGTCGGTGAGGAGGCGGTCGGCCACGCCCTCGCCCATCGCGAGCAGCAGTGCGGGGCGGTTGTCGGTGGTCGGGTGCATCGTGGTACCTGAGCTCCTCACTTGACGCTGCCGGCCGTCAGACCGGCCTTCCAGTGGCGCTGGAGGGAGACGAAGGCGACGACGAGGGGGACGACGGCGAGCAGGGATCCGGTGACGACGAGGGGGTAGAAGTCGGGTTCTCCGTGGGCATTGCTGTTCCACGCGTACAGGCCGAGGCTCAGGGGGAAGAGCTTCTGGTCCGAGAGCATCACCAGGGGGAGGAAGAAGTTGTTCCAGACGGCGGTGAACTGGAAGAGGAAGACGGTCACGAAGCCGGGCATGACCATGCGCAGACCGATGGACCAGAAGGCGCGCAGCTCGCCCGCCCCGTCGATCCGGGCCGCCTCCAGGGCCTCGTCGGGGATGTAGCCCGCGCAGAAGACCCGGGAGAGGTAGACGCCGAAGGGGTTGACGAGGACGGGGATCAGGACGGCCCAGTAGGTGTTGACGATGCCGACCTCGCTGGCGAGGAGGTACATCGGCAGGGCGAGCGCGGTGGTGGGGACCAGCACGCCCAGGAGTACGAGGCCGAAGAGCTTCTCCTTGCCCCGGAAGTCGTAGACGTGGAAGGCGTATCCGGCGGCGACGCTGACGAACGAGCAGGCGAGGGCGCCGAGTCCGGCGTACAGCAGGCTGTTGGCGTACCAGTGGAAGTAGATGCCGTCGTTGTACTCGGCGAGCCGGGTGAGGTTGCCGCCCAGGTCGAAGCCCTCGAAGGAGAGGGCGTTTCCGGCGAGGAGACCGCCGGCGTCCTTGGTGGCGGCGGTCAGCAGCCAGACCAGCGGGAAGAGCATGTAGACGACGGCGAGGACGAGGGCGCCGTTGACGGCCGCCTTGGAGAGCCAGACGGAGCCGGTGCGGGGTCGGCCGTTCATGCCGTGCGCTCCTTCCCGGCCTTGCGGCGGCCCGTCATCCGCGTCACCGCGAAGGACAGCAGTGCCGCCGTCAGGGCGAGGAGTACGGACGCGGCCGCGGCGAGTCCGTAGTCGTTGCGGTCGAAGGCCGCGGTGTAGGCGTACATGTTCGGCGTCCAGGTGGAGGTGACGGCGGAGCCCGTGCCCTTGTTGAGGATCAGCGGCTCGGTGAAGAGCTGGAGGGAGCCGATGATCGTGAAGAGGGCGACCATGGCGAGCGAGGCCTTGACGAGCGGGATCTTGACGGAGAAGGCGATGCGCCAGGCGCCGGCCCCGTCGACGGTGGCCGCTTCGAGGACGGAGCGGTCGATGGCCTGGAGGGCCGCGTAGAAGATGACCATGTTGTAGCCGAGCCACTCCCACAGCGCGATGTTGACGATGGAGGGCAGGGCGCCTTCGGGGGAGAAGAAGTCGAAGCCGATGCCTCCGGCCTCCATGGCCTGGACGACCGGGCTGAGCTGGGGTGTGTAGAGGTAGACCCAGATCAGTGCGGCGATGATGCCGGGGACGGCGTGCGGCAGGAACAGCGCGAGCTGGAAGAAGCGGCGGGCGCGGGCGAGCGCCGAGTCGAGCAGGAGGGCGAGGCCGAGGGCCCCGGCGAGCAGCAGCGGGATGTAGAGCAGGCAGTATCCGAGCAGGACGCCGAAGCCCTCGCGGAAGGCCCGGTCACCCAGCGCCGCGGTGTAGTTGTCGAGGCCGGTGAAGACGGTCTCGGTGCCGCCGAAGCCCAGTCCGGACTGCTTCTCGGTGAAGAGGCTGAGCCAGACCGCGTATCCGATCGGCACCACCATCACCGCGGTGAACAGCAGGAAGAAGGGGGTCAGCAGGATCGTGGCGGCGCGGGTGCGGGCCTTCATCCGGTCAGCCCTCGACCTTCAGGCCGCGCTTGGTGAGTTCGGCGACGGTGGCGTCGTGACCGGCCTTGACGGCGTCGGTGATGCCGGGGCCGCCCTGGGCGATCTTGCCGAAGTGGTCCTTGATGGTGGTGTTGGTGGTGCCGGTGGTCGGGCCCCAGGCCCACTTCGGGCTGATGGAGGCACCCGCGGCCTCGAAGAGGGCGTAGATGTCCTGGCCGCCGTAGTAGCTCGCGTCGAAGGCCTTCTTGGCGACGGGGCGCAGTGCGGTGGCGGCGGGGAAGGCGGAGGAGGTGCCGGAGGCGATCCGGGCCTTCACGCCGGCCTCGGTGGTGGACATCCACTCGGCGAAGGTGACGGCCGCGGCCTGCTGCTTGCTGTCCTTGGTCACGGCGAAGGAGGTGCCGCCGAGCATGCCGCTGGCGGGCTTGCCGTCCCAGCTGGGCATCGGGGCGACGCCCCACTTGCCGTCCTGCTCGGGCAGGGTGCCCTTGAGGACGCCGGCGCCCCAGGAGGCGCCGAGGTAGCCGATGGTGGTGCCGTTCTTGAGGGAGCCGGTCCACTCGGGGCTGAAGGAGGCGTTCTTGTGGACGAGCCCGGCGTCGAGGAGGCCCTGCCAGTAGCCGGCGACCTTGGTGGTGGCCGCGTCGGTGGTGTCGATCTTCCAGGTGTCGTTCTCGGCCTTGAACCACTGGGCGCCGGCCTGCCAGGCCATCGCCTCGAAGGTGGTCGGGTCGTCGGGGAAGAAGGTGGCGATACGGGCCTTGGCGTCGGCCTTCTTGACCTGCTCGGCGGCCTTCCTGAACGCGTCCCAGGTGGTGGGGACCTCGACCTTGTACTTCGCGAAGAGGTCCTTGCGGTAGAAGAAGGCCTGCGGGGCGGCGTCGAAGGGGACGGCCCAGGACTTGCCGCCGAGGGTGGTGAGTTCGACGGTCTGCGGGAGCAGCTTGGCGCGGTCGGCCTCGGTGAACTGGCCGCCGATGTCCTGGAGGGCGCCGGAGCTCACGAACTCGGGGAGCGAGGAGTACTCGATGGAGACGAGGTCGGGGGCGTTGCCGGCCTTCACGGCGTTGGAGATCTTGGCGTAGCCGCCGGCGGTGCCGGAGGGGATCTCCTCGAACTTCACCTGGATGTCGGTGTGGGAGGCGTTGAAGGCGTCGACGACGTCCTTGGAGCCCTTGGCCCAGCCCCAGAAGGTGATGGTCACGGGCCCGTTCGGCTTGTTCGCCGTGCTGTTCGCTGTGTCGTCACCGCTGCCGCCGCAGGCCGTGAGTACGGCGAGGGCGGTGGCGGTGCCGGCTATGACACGGGACGTTCTGCTCCAACTGCGGGTCACGGCACGACTCCTGAAGGGCGGCGGCGGGGGAGGTTGTGGCCGTGATCCTGTGACCGTTCATGACCGAAGTCAAGAGCGAAAGATTGATTGATCGAAAAAAGATCAGACGTGCGTCGGTCGGCGCTCAGCCGGAGGACGTCGTGCGCGCCCCGCACGAGTCCCGGACCCGCAGCCTCGGCAGCAGCCCCAGATGACGCCGCGCCGCGTCCTCGTCCGCGCCCTCCGTCAGCCGCTCCACCAGGAGTTCCGTGGCGTGCCGCCCGACCTGCCGCTTCGGCGGCGCCACCGCTGTCAGCGGGGTGTCGGCCAGTGCGGCGACCTCGTCGTCGTACGCGATCAGGGCCAGGTCCTGCGGCACCCGTACGCCCAGTTCGGCGAGGCGCTGCACGATCTCGATCGCGTCCACGTCGTTGTGCACCAGGGCCGCGCCCGCCAGGCCCGACTCGACCGCCTCGTGCAGCGCCCGTACCGCCCGCTCGAAGCCCGCCGGATCCGCCTCGGCCGGTACGGAGTCGATGACCGGCCGGGGCTCCGCGAGGCCCAGGGTGCCCAGCGCCTCGGCGTACCCGGCGCGCACCGCGAGCGCGGTCGGGGAGTCCCGCCGCGCCACGAGCAGCGGGGTCGCGTGGCCGAGGGCGAGCAGGTGGCGCAGGGCGAGCAGGACGCCGTGGGAGTGGTCGGATGCGACCCGGTCGAGGCCGTCCAGCGGGCTGCCGGGTTCGGCCCGGCGCTCCAGGAGCACGGCCGGCACGGGGAGTTCGGCCAGCCAGTCCCCGTACGCGCGCTGATCCTCGGGCCCCCGCCAGCCCGGTGCGACGAGGACGCCCTCGGCGCCGGCCGCGAGCAGCCCCTCGGTGCGGGCCCGGTCCTCCTCGGGCCGGTAGTCCGAGACGCGCAGGACGAGCCGGGCGCCGGCGCGGGCGGCCGCCTCGTGCGCACCGCGGATGACCTCGGCGAAGTAGTACGTGGCGGAGGGGGCGAGCAGGCCGAGCACCAGGCCCTCGCCGGTCCGTCCGCCACCCGGGGCGCCCCGCCGCTCGGGCCAGGACACCTGGCCGTGCACCCGGTCGAGCAGGCCCCGGCCCGCCAGGAGTTCGACGTCCCTGCGGGCGGTGACGGGGGAGACCCCGAGCCGCTCGGCCAGTTCGGCGACGCGGGCGGTGCCGCGCTCGCGCACCAGGGCCAGCAGTCGGTCGTGTCGTTCGGCAGCACTCTCGCGCACGGCGCAGTTCCCCCTCGCGGTGGTGGTGGTTCCCCGACCTTAGATCACGCACGGCCCCTGAATGATCGAACGGAAGAAATTTCGATCATTCGCTCTGACTCTCTTGACGTTCGATCGGAGTCTGTCCAGGATTCCCGGCGACGCAGTCGTCACCGCGCGGAGCCCGGGAACGTTCCCGGGCAAGCCCCGGGGAGCCACAGGGAGCATCATGCCCACGCCGCCCGAGAACCGTGAGCTCAGCCCGTACACCGGCTGGACCCGTGCCCACTGGGAGGCCACGGCCGACCGGCTCCTCCTGGCGGTCCGCCCGTTCGCCTCCCCGCGGCACGGACTGATCGATCTGCCGGGCCCCCGGCCCAGCTGGTCCGGAGCCCGCTCCGACGGCCTGGAGGGCTGGGCCCGCACCTTCCTCCTCGCGGCGCTCCGGGTCGCGGGCGCGCGGGGCGAGGACCCGCACGGGCACCTCGACCGGTACGCGGAAGGACTCGCCGCCGGAACGGCGAAGCCGGGCCGCGCGGACGAGGACTCCTGGCCCCTCACCACCGACACCCGCCAGGCGATCGTCGAGGCGGCCTCCGTCGCCCTCGGCCTCCGCCTCACCCGCCCCTGGCTCTGGGACCGGCTCGGCGAGCGCACCCGCGAGCAGGTCGTCGACTGGCTCCGCCCCGCCCTCGGCCCCTCGCCGGTCGACAACAACTGGTGGCTCTTCGGCCTCACCGTCGCCGGCTTCCTCCAGGACGCCGGCGTCGACACCGACCGGGCCGCCGCCACCGTCGACCGCTCCCTCGCCCGGATCGAGGACTGGTACCTCGGCGACGGCTGGTACAGCGACGGCGACAACCGCGCCTTCGACCACTACAACGCCTGGGCCCTGCACTTCTACCCGGTCCTCCACGCCCACCTCGCCGGGGACCGGGAGCTCCTCGACCGGTACGGGCCCCGCCTGCGCGCCCATCTCGACGACTACGTCCACCTCTTCGACGCCAACGGCGCCCCCGTCCCGTACGGGCGCTCCCTGATCTACCGCTTCGCCGCGGCCGCCGCCCCCTGGCTCGGCACCCTCACCGGGCACACCCCGCTCACCCCGGGTGCCACCCGGCGTCTCGCCTCCGGCACCCTGCGGTACTTCCTCGACCACGGCGCCACCGGCCCGGACGGGCTCCTCACGCTCGGATGGCACGGCCCGTACGCGCCCCTGGTCCAGGAGTACTCCGGCCCCGGCTCCCCGTACTGGGCGTCCAAGGGCTTCCTCGGCCTCCTCCTGCCCGCCGGTCACCCCGCCTGGGCCGACCGCGAGGAGCCCCTGCCGGCCGAACGCGCCGACACCGTCCGCCCCTTCGCCCCGGCCGGGCTGCTCGTCCAGACCACCGCCGCCGACGGACTCGTACGCCTCCACAACCACGGCAGCAACCATGTGCACAGCGCCGAGGCCGGCGAGGACGACCCCGGTTACGCCCGCCAGGCGTACGCGACCCGAACGGGACCCACCACCGGACCGGCCCCCGCCGACAACCACTTCGCGCTGCTCGTCGAGGGGCTACCGACCACCCGGGGACCCGCCGCACCCGCCGGCACCGGCCCCGGCTGGGCCGCCTCCCGGCACACCCCGCACCCCGGCGTCCGGGTCGTCTCCGCGACCCTGGCCCACGGCCGCGCCGAGATCCGCGCCCACCTCGTCCTCGGAGCCCCGGAGGGGACGCCCGTACGGCAGACGGGCTGGGCCACCACCCCCGAGGGGCCGCACGCGCAGCTGCACCCGGTCCACGGCTACCCCGTGGACCACGGAGCCGCCGGCACCGCCATCGCACTCCCCACCGAACTCCCCACCGGGGAGACCCTCCAGGGGCCCGGCAGCCGCACCCTCGCCCTGCACGGCGCCACGAGCGGCCCGGCCACCCTCTTCGTCGCGCTCGCCTCGCTCACCGCCGAACCCGCCCCGGCGCCCGTCGCGGAGCTCGCGGCCGTCCGGGTCACCGGCCACGCCCTCCACGTGACCTGGCAGGACGGCACCACCAGCCGACTGGACCTCGACGCACTGGCCGGGTGAGCGGGGCTGTGTGTGCGGGGCCGGGTGAGCGGGGCTGTGTGTGCGGGGCCGGGTGAGTGGGGCTGTGTGTGCGGGGCTGTGTGTGCGGGGCGGGGCGTGCGGGGTGGGGAGTTCGGGGCTGGGCGTGCGGGCTACTTCGGCCCGTACTTCCTGCCCGCCTTGGAGGAGACCCCGCCGAGCAGCCCGCGCGGCGCCAGCTTCACCACACCCATGAGCGCCTTGTAGCGGGGGTCGGGGATCGACAGCGACTTCCCCCGGTCCAGGTCCGCGAGCGCCGCCGTCACCAGCTTGTCCGCGTCGAGCCACATCCAGCCCGGGATGTTGTCCGTCCCCATGCCGGCCCGCTCGTGGAACTCGGTCCGTACGAAGCCGGGGCAGAGCGCCATCAGACGCACCCCGCTGCCCGCCAGGTCCCGCGCCGCGCCCTGGGTGAACTGCACGACCCAGGCCTTCGACGCCCCGTAGGTGCCGCGGGGCACGAAGGCCGCCACCGAGGCGACGTTGACCACGGAGCCCCGCCGGCGCTCCTTCATCGAGGCGGCGGCCGCCGAGGTCAGCCGCAGCACCGCCTCGCAGTGCACCGTGAGCATCTTCAGCTCGTCGGCCATGGACACCTCGAGGAAGCGGCCCTTGTTGCCGAAGCCGGCGTTGTTCACGAGCATGTCCACCGGCTGCTTCGGGTCCGAGAGCCGGGCCTCGACGGCGGCGATGCCCTTCTCCTCGGCGAGGTCCGCCGCGAGCACCTCGGCCTCGATGCCGTGGCGGTCGTGCAGCTCGGTCGCCTGCTCCCGGAGCCGCTTCATGTCCCGGGCCACGAGCACGACATCGTGGCCGTCCGCGGCGAGCCTCCGTGCGAAAGCGGCCCCGATGCCCGCGGTGGCGCCCGTAATCAGTGCAGTCGTCATACGGGCACGGTAGTGCCACGGCGGAGACGCTCTTGTCCGCGTACCGCCGAGCAGACGCGGGCTACGCGCGCGCGTACTTCTCCGCGTACTGGCGTGCGAGCGCGAGGAGTCCGGACTCCATCCACTCGGCGGCGGCCAACGTGCGGGGAAGCAGGGTGCGTTCGGTGGTCGCGGCGCGGTGGAGCAGGGCGACGGTGATGTCGTGGTCGGGCCGGTGGACGACCGTGATCGGGTCGCCGGCGCGGATCTCGCCCGGCACGATCACCCGCAGCAGCGCGCCGGGACCGGCCTCGGACCGCGTGAACCGCTTGACCCAGCCCTTCTCCTCGAGGAAGCCCGCGAACGTACGGCAGGGGATGCGGCCGCCGGTGACCTCCAGGACGACCTCCTCGCCGATCCGCCAGCGCTCGCCGATCAGGGCGCCGTTCACGTCGAGGTCACGGGTCGTGAGGTTCTCGCCGAAGGAGCCGTTGGCGAGCGGACGGCCGAGCTCGTGCTCCCACCGGTCCAGGTCCTCGCGGGCGAAGGCGTACGCGGCCCGGTCGTCGCCGCCGTGGAAGCGCAGGTCGCAGACCGTGTCCCCGGCGAGTCCGCTCTTGCCCACGCCGGGCGCCCCGGGCGCCTCGATCCGGACCGGGCCCTCGACGGGCCGCTTGTCGATGGCGGTCAGGCCGGACGCGGCCTCGGTGTAGTCCACGGCCTTGGCGCGGCCCACATTCACACTCAGCAAGGTCATGTGGGCACTTTACGGGCACCCGCCTCAAAGCCGGAAGCTGAAAAGTGGGACTTCACCCAAGATTCGCTTATGCTGGAACTCATGATCGAGGCCCGTCACCTCCGCGTCCTGCGCGCCGTCGCCGCCACCGGCTCCTTCTCGGCCGCCGCGCGCGAACTGGGCTGCACCCAGCCCGCCGTCAGCCAGCAGATGAAGGCCCTCGAGGGCTCCGCGGGCACGCCGCTGCTGATCCGCACGGGCCGCGAGATGCGCCTCACCGAGGCCGGCGAGGTCCTGGTCCGCCACGCCTCCGGCATCCTCGCCGGGCTCACCGCCGCGGAGGAGGAGGTCGCCGCGATCGCCGGGCTCCGCGCGGGCCGGGTCCGGCTGGTCTCCTTCCCCAGCGGCAGCTCCACGCTCGTCCCCACCGCGCTCGCCGCGCTGCGGGCCGCGCACCCCGGCACCCGGGTCTCGCTCGTCGAGGCCGAACCGCCGCGCTCGATCGAGATGCTCCGCGAGGGCGACTGCGACGTGGCCCTCGCCTTCCGGTACGGCGGCGGGACCCCCGGCCGGCAGGCCGACGGGCAGGCCGAGTGGGACGACCTGGTCGTCCGCCCGATCCTGGCCGACCGCCTGGTGGGCCTGGTCCCCGAAGGGCACCGGCTCGCCGGGGCGGGGTCCGTGGGCATGGCCGAGCTGGCCGAGGAGTCGTGGATCGCGGGCTGCCCGCGCTGCCGCCGTCAGCTCGTGGACGTGTGCGAGGAGGCGGGCTTCACCCCCCGCATCGACTTCGCCACCGACGACTACCCGGCCGTGGTGGGCCTGGTCGGCGCCGGTCTCGGCGTGGCCGTGCTGCCCGAGCTGGCCATCGAGTCCGTACGGCCAAGGGGGGCGCGGACCGTGGCGGTGGAGCCCGCCGTGGAGCGGGAGATCGTGGCCCTGACGCTGCCCGACCTGGCGAAGGTGCCGGCCGTCGCCGCCACGCTCGACGAACTGACCCGGGCCGCCACGCGCGCGTAGGACGCCGCCTCGCGCGCGCGTGTGCGCGGCTCCGGTCGGTGATGCTGCGGTCGGTGATGCTCCGCTTCGATGGTGCTCAGGTCGGGTGCTTAGTTGAGGAAACGTTCCTTCACATGCGCTCCACAATCGGCCGGCCTGCTGCCGTCGCCGATGTCGTCATGGATGTCACGGAAGCCGCGGACGCGACCGACGCGGTCGTCGGCGCCGTCGTGATCAGGCGATTGCGCGCGCGTCCCATGAGCTCTTCGCGTTCGTCCTCGGTGAGGCCGCCCCATACGCCGTAGGGCTCCCGCACGGCGAGTGCGTGTGCCGCGCACTCCGCGCGTACCGGGCACCGCATGCAGACCTCTTTCGCCGAGTTCTCACGCGCACTCCGTGCCGCGCCGCGCTCTCCCTCGGGGTGGAAGAACAGGGAGCTGTCGACGCCGCGGCAGGCCGCGAGCAGTTGCCAGTCCCACAGATCGGCGTTGGGTCCGGGAAGGCGGGAGAAATCTGCCATTGCGCTTGTCCCCTTGAAACCGTGTCGAACGGATAGGTGGGCGGGTGGATGGCTGATCGCCGGGGCTCCTCGGGGCCCCGTGGGTCCGGGTCGGTACACCTACTGTCTAAGTAGATGTAAATATGACTCATTGCGAATCTAGCCACAGACACCGCGAAAAGGGAAGAAATCCCGCTAAATGGGGCATAGCTTTCGATGTTGGGCAGATGGGCCGCGTCGCTCTCCTCCGCGTACGACTCCTCACGTAGAGTGCCGAAGGGTGCCGTCCGACCCGTAACTCTTTCGAGTGACCGTCGTTGAGAGTGCGGTGGCGGTTGAAGGAACAAGCGATCGGGCAGGTGTCCGAGAGCGTCAATCGCACAGGTGACGATTACGTACAGCCCTGGAGGCTCAAGGTGACGCGCTACAGCTGCGAGAGCCGCGGAGGTCAGGCATGACATCCGTCCTCGTCTGCGACGACTCCCCGCTTGCCCGAGAGGCGCTCCGCCGCGCGGTCGCGACCGTGCCCGGTGTCGAGCGCGTGACCACCGCGGCCAACGGCGAGGAAGTCCTCCGCCGCTGGGGCGCGGACCGCTCGGACCTGATTCTGATGGACGTACGCATGCCCGGTCTGGGCGGCGTGGAGACCGTCCGCCGGCTGCTCTCCGCGGACCCCGGCGCCCGCATCATCATGCTCACGGTCGCCGAGGACCTCGACGGCGTCGCGCTCGCGGTCGCCGCGGGTGCCCGCGGCTATCTGCACAAGGACGCCTCGCGCGCCGAACTGCGGGCCACGGTCACCCAGGCGCTGGCCGACCCGACCTGGCGGCTCGCCCCGCGTCGGCTCCGTTCGGCCGAGATGGGCGCCGCGCCCACCCTCACCGCGCGCGAGATCCAGGTCCTCGAGGGCATGAGCCACGGCCGGTCCAACGCCGAGATCGGGCGCGAGCTCTTCCTCTCCGAGGACACGGTCAAGACCCACGCCCGGCGGCTCTTCAAGAAGCTGGGCGCCTCGGACCGGGCGCACGCGGTCGCCCTCGGATTCCGCTGGGGCCTGGTCCGCTGAATCGCAGGTCACCGGCCACCTCCCCGTCCTCGCCCGCGTTCGTCGTGGGGTGGACGGGGCAGGCTTGTGTCACTTCCCCGCGCGATGACGCATCCTTGAGATGTGGAGTTCCTCGGGGACGAGTCGATCGAGCGGGAGGGGAGGGCGCGGGAGATGAGTTCCGGCGCACCTGCTCATAACGCTTCGGTGCACAACTACGGACGCGGTGCCACGAACGCCGAGGCGTCGGGGCACCATGGAGCGATGCGCGACGACGAGACCGTGGGTTCCCCCATGCCTGCCGGGCAGGGGGAGATCGGCGCGCTCGTGCACCGTGCGGTCGAGGGCGACGCCCAGGCGACGCACGACCTGCTCGCACGGGTGCATCCGCTCGCGCTGCGGTACTGCCGCACCCGTCTCAACCGGCTGCCCGGCGACGCCCGGCACTTCGTCGAGGACCTGGCCCAGGAGGTCTGCGTCGCCGTCCTGATGGCGCTGCCGCGCTACAAGGACACGGGCAGGCCCTTCGAGGCCTTCGTCTTCGCCATCGCCGGACACAAGGTCGCCGACCTCCAGCGGGCCGCCATGCGGCACCCGGGGTCCACGGCCGTCCCCTCCGACGAGATGCCCGAGCGGCCCGACGACTCCCTCGGCCCGGAGGAGCGCGCGCTCCTCAGCGACGACGCCGAGTGGGCCAAGAAGCTGCTCGCCAACCTCCCGGAGAACCAGCGCGAACTGCTCGTGCTCCGCGTCGCGGTCGGACTGACCGCCGAGGAGACCGGGCAGATGCTCGGCATGTCCCCGGGGGCCGTCCGGGTCGCGCAGCATCGCGCGCTCAGCCGGCTCAGGGCGCTGGCCGAGCAGTAGACACAGGGCGAGAGTGGCCGACCAGTAAGACTCGCTGGTGCCAGTCGTCCCTTTCGTACACGTGCGAAGGTCCAAAGCTTGCGGCTGATCTTGATCGTGGAATGAGACACCGCTTCAGCCCGTTAGCATGGACATCCGCACCGATCAAGGCCATTTGGGGAAGGTGTCATGACTGCAAACGTCGACGGAGTGCCCGAGAAATTCGCGACACTCGGGCTGACCTACGACGACGTGCTGCTGCTGCCGGGCGCGTCCGAGGTCCTCCCGAACGCGGTCGACACCTCGTCCCGCATCTCCCGCAACGTCCGCGTGAACATCCCGCTGCTCTCGGCGGCGATGGACAAGGTCACCGAGTCCCGCATGGCCATCGCCATGGCGCGGCAGGGCGGCGTGGGCGTGCTGCACCGCAACCTGTCCATCGAGGACCAGGTCAACCAGGTCGACCTCGTGAAGCGCTCCGAGTCCGGCATGGTGACCGACCCGATCACCGTGCACCCGGACGCGACGCTCGCCGAGGCCGACGCGCTCTGCGCCAAGTTCCGCATCAGCGGCGTCCCGGTCACCGACCCGTCGGGCAAGCTCCTCGGCATCGTCACCAACCGCGACATGGCGTTCGAGTCGGACCGCAGCCGCCAGGTGCGCGAGGTCATGACCCCGATGCCGCTGGTCACCGGCAAGGTCGGCATCTCCGGCGTGGACGCCATGGAGCTGCTCCGCCGCCACAAGATCGAGAAGCTGCCGCTGGTCGACGAGGCGGGCATCCTCAAGGGCCTCATCACCGTCAAGGACTTCGTCAAGGCGGAGAAGTACCCGCACGCCGCGAAGGACAAGGAAGGCCGCCTGCTCGTCGGCGCGGCCGTCGGCGCCAGCCCCGAGGCGCTCGAGCGCGCCCAGGGCCTCGCCGAGGCCGGTGTCGACTTCCTGATCGTCGACACCTCCCACGGCCACAACAGCAACGCCCTCAACTGGATGGCGAAGATCAAGTCCAGCGTCGGCGTCGACGTCATCGGCGGCAACGTCGCGACGCGTGACGGCGCGCAGGCCCTGATCGACGCCGGTGTCGACGGCGTCAAGGTCGGCGTCGGCCCGGGCTCCATCTGCACCACGCGTGTGGTCGCCGGCATCGGTGTCCCGCAGGTCACCGCCATCTACGAGGCGGCGCTCGCCGCCCGCGCCGCCGGCGTCCCGGTCATCGGCGACGGCGGTCTCCAGTACTCCGGAGACATCGGCAAGGCGCTGGCCGCCGGTGCCGACACGGTCATGCTGGGCAGCCTGCTCGCCGGGTGCGAGGAGTCCCCGGGCGAGCTGCAGTTCATCAACGGCAAGCAGTTCAAGTCGTACCGCGGCATGGGCTCGCTCGGCGCGATGCAGTCCCGCGGCCAGGGCCGGTCCTACTCCAAGGACCGCTACTTCCAGGCCGAGGTCGCCTCGGACGACAAGCTCGTGCCCGAGGGCATCGAGGGCCAGGTGCCCTACCGCGGCCCCCTGGCCAACGTCCTGCACCAGCTCGTCGGCGGTCTGCGCCAGACCATGGGCTACGTGGGCGCGGCCACCATCGAGGAGATGGAGTCGAAGGGCCGCTTCGTCCGGATCACGTCCGCGGGCCTCAAGGAGAGCCACCCGCACGACATCCAGATGACGGTCGAGGCGCCGAACTACAGCAGGAAGTAACACAGCGCGACGCGTGGGGGCGGTTCCGGCATGTGGCCGGAGCCGCCCCTCACGCTTGTGTCGGGGATACTGGTAGGCGCAGACGTAGAGGGAAAGGCCACACATCGTGACTGAGATCGAGATCGGGCGCGGCAAGCGCGGCCGCAGGGCGTACGCGTTCGACGACATCGCCGTCGTTCCGAGCCGGCGCACCCGGGACCCGAAGGAGGTCTCGATCGCCTGGCAGATCGACGCCTACCGCTTCGAGCTCCCCTTCCTGGCCGCCCCCATGGACTCGGTCGTGTCGCCGCAGACCGCGATCCGCATCGGCGAGCTGGGCGGCCTGGGCGTCCTGAACCTGGAGGGTCTCTGGACCCGGTACGAGGACCCGCAGCCGCTGCTCGACGAGATCGCCGAGCTGGACGAGGCGACCGCGACCCGCCGTCTGCAGGAGATCTACGCGGCCCCGATCAAGGAAGAGCTGATCGGGCAGCGCATCAAGGAGGTGCGCGACTCCGGTGTCGTCACCGCCGCCGCGCTCTCCCCGCAGCGGACCGCGCAGTTCTCCAAGGCCGTCGTCGACGCCGGCGTGGACATCTTCGTCATCCGCGGCACCACGGTCTCCGCCGAGCACGTGTCCGGCGCGTCCGAGCCGCTGAACCTGAAGCAGTTCATCTACGAGCTCGACGTCCCGGTCATCGTCGGCGGCTGCGCCACGTACACCGCGGCCCTGCACCTGATGCGCACCGGCGCGGCGGGTGTCCTCGTCGGCTTCGGCGGCGGCGCGGCGCACACCACGCGCAACGTGTTCGGCATCCAGGTCCCGATGGCGACCGCGGTCGCCGACGTGGCCGCGGCCCGCCGGGACTACATGGACGAGTCCGGCGGCCGGTACGTGCACGTCATCGCGGACGGCGGGGTCGGCTGGTCCGGCGACCTGCCGAAGGCGATCGCCTGCGGCGCCGACGCGGTCATGATGGGCTCCCCGCTGGCCCGCGCCACGGACGCGCCCGGCAAGGGCCACCACTGGGGCATGGAGGCCGTCCACGAGGACGTGCCGCGCGGCAAGCTGGTCGACCTGGGCGTCGTCGGCACCACCGAGGAGATCCTCGCGGGCCCGTCGCACATCCCGGACGGCTCGATGAACTTCTTCGGCGCCCTGCGCCGCGCGATGGCCACCACGGGCTACAGCGAGCTCAAGGAGTTCCAGCGCGTCGAGGTCACGGTCGCGGACTCCCAGCACAAGCGCTGACGTCTGTTCCGTACGTACGAGGAGGGGCCCCGCACCGGGTGGTGCGGGGCCCCTCCTCGTAGGTGCGACGGCTACGAGGCCTTCTTGGCGCCGGAGAACGCGGCGAAGGCGGCGATGCCGAAGAACAGGAAGGTCAGTCCGTCCTTGGTCGCGTTCCAGCCCTCGGTGAGCAGGCCGAACTCCTGGAGGAAGAGCTCCGTCGCGGAGACGTCCAGCTCCTTGGAGAGGAGGATCGCGATGCCCAGGAGCTGGCCGAGGTAGACCGCGCCGAGGGCGAGCACCGCGCTCGCGACCGGCAGGACGGGGTTGCGGCCGCCGACCTTGCCGGCGGCGAGGCCGGTGAGGAAGCCGACGCCGACGGCGGCCCAGCCGATCTGGCGCTCGGTGCCGCCGATGACGGCGCCGTACACGCCGGCCGAGACGAGGGCGGCGACGAGTGCGGCGACCAGGCCGAGGGCGACGTTGTCGCGGGCGGGCGCCGGCGGCGGCGCGACCGGGTACTGCTCGGGCGCGGCGCCCCCGGCGAACGGGTTGCCGGGCGGCGGAACGGGCTGGCTCATGGTGCGGATCCCCCCAGGGACGGAAGCAGCACGCGCGTACGTGCATACGAGAGGCCCGGAGATTAGCACCCGCCTATGACAGGGGCACAACAGTTTTGCCGGTGGCTGTGCAGGTCAGAGACGGTGGGCCGTGCCCGTGGGGGTGGCGCCGCGGGTGTCGAGGAGGAGCTGGGCCTTCACCGCGAGCCCTTGGAGGTCGTACGTGCGGTGGTGCTGGAGCAGGATCGTCAGGTCGGCATGGGCGGCGGCCTCGTAGAGGGAGTCCGCGCGGGGGACGGGGAGCTCGCGGACGCGCCAGTCGGCGACGTGCGGGTCGTGGTAGCTGACGGCCGCGCCCAGGTCCATCAGGCGGCGGGCGATCTCGTCGGCGGGGGAGCCCTGGCGGTCCGGCAGGTCGGGCTTGTACGTGATGCCGAGCAGCAGGACCCGGGCGCCGCGGGCCGATTTGCCGTGCTCGTTGAGGAGGGTGGCGGCGCGCTGGACCACGTACTGCGGCATGCGCTCGTTGACCTGGCCGGCGAGTTCGACGAGGCGGAGCGGGCGGTGGGCGCCGACGGTGTCGACGGGGACGCCGTGGCCGCCGACCCCGGGGCCCGGGCGGAAGGCCTGGAAGCCGAAGGGCTTGGTCTCGGCGCAGCGGATGACGTCCCACAGGTCGACGCCGAGTTCGTGGCAGAGCACCGCCATCTCGTTGACCAGGGCGATGTTGACGTGCCGGAAGTTGGTCTCCAGGAGCTTGACCGTCTCCGCCTCGCGGGGGCCACGCGCGCGTACCACCTTGTCGGTGAGCCGGCCGTAGAAGGCGGCCGCCGCCTCGGTGCAGGCCGGGGTGAGGCCGCCGATGACCTTGGGGGTGCCGGCGAAGCCGTGCGTACGGCTGCCGGGGTCGAGGCGGCCGGGGGAGTACGCGAGGTGGAAGTCGCGTCCGGCGCGCAGGCCGGAGCCCTCTTCGAGGAGGTCCCGGAGCAGGCCCTCGGTGGTGCCGGGCGGGACCGGGGATTCGAGGAGGACGGTGGTGTGCGGGCGCAGCCGGGCGGCGAGCGCGCGGGCCGCGTCGGTGACGGCGGTGAGGTCGAGGGTGTGATCGGGGCCCAGGGGGGTCGGGGCGCAGAGGACGGCGGTGCGCACCCGGCCGAGTTCGGCGGGGTTGGCGGTCGGCCGGAAGCTCCCCGAGAGCATCCGGCGGATCTCCGGGACCGTGAGGGAGCCGTCGACCGGGGAGCGGCCTGCGGCGAGTTCGGCGACGGGGCGGGGATCGGTGTCGTAGCCGATGGTGTCGATGCCTGCGGCGGCGGCGGCCTGGGCCAGGGGGAGTCCGTGGTGGCCGAGGCCGATGACGGCGAGATCAGCGGGCATGGGGGGCGGGCCGTCCTTCCCGATAGCCGGAGGGAACGCGACGCGCAAGCCCGGTGGACAGAACGGGTCGAGCGCAATGTCAGACTAGGCGTAAATATGACCGATATGCCGCATTGTGGGGTCGAAGGTCGCCGAGTGTTATCCACAGGTCGGTGGCGAGGCGGTGGCTGAAGTCGCCGGGGAGGGACAGAATCGAGCTGTGAGCCGGACCACAGGGCCCGGTTCGCGTGCTGGAACGACGGGGAACGACGGGGGACGACGGGAGGCAAGCCGTGAGGACAGCGACACTGGGACCCGCCGAGCGCGCCGAGGCGCTCGCGGCCATGGCCGAGCGCGAGCTGGACGTGCTGGTGGTCGGCGCCGGAGTGGTCGGCGCCGGGACGGCCCTCGACGCCGTCACGAGAGGACTCTCCACCGGCATCGTCGAGGCCCGCGACTGGGCCTCGGGCACCTCGAGCCGGTCCAGCAAGCTCATCCACGGCGGCCTGCGGTACCTGGAGATGCTGGACTTCGCCCTGGTCCGGGAGGCCCTCAAGGAGCGCGGACTGCTCCTGGAGCGGCTGGCACCCCACCTGGTGAAGCCGGTCCCCTTCCTCTACCCCCTCCAGCACAAGGGCTGGGAGCGGTTCTACGCGGGCTCCGGCGTCGCGCTGTACGACGCGATGTCCCTCTCCTCCGGGCACGGCCGCGGCCTGCCCGTCCACCGGCACCTCTCCCGGAGCGGCGCCCTGCGGGTCGCCCCCTGCCTCAGGAAGGACGCCCTCGTCGGCGCCCTCCAGTACTACGACGCCCAGATGGACGACGCCCGCTTCGTCACCACCCTCGTGCGCACCGCCGCGTCCTACGGCGCCCTGGCCGCGAGCCGGGCCCGCGTCATCGGCTTCCTGCGCGAGGGCGAGCGGGTCGTCGGCGCCCGCGTCCAGGACGTCGAGGCCGGTGCGGAGTACGAGATCCGGGCCAAGCAGATCGTCAACGCCACGGGGGTGTGGACCGACGACACCCAGGCCCTCATCGGCGAGCGCGGCCAGTTCCACGTCCGTGCCTCCAAGGGCATCCACCTCGTCGTCCCCAAGGACCGCATCCACTCGTCCACCGGGCTGATCCTGCGCACCGAGAAGTCCGTGCTCTTCGTGATCCCCTGGGGCCGGCACTGGATCGTCGGCACCACCGACACCGAATGGGACCTCGACAAGGCCCATCCCGCCGCGTCCAGCGCCGACATCGACTACCTCCTGGAGCATGTGAACACCGTGCTCGCCACCCCGCTCACCCGGGACGACGTCGAAGGGGTCTACGCGGGCCTGCGCCCCCTGCTCGCCGGCGAGTCGGACGCCACGAGCAAGCTCTCCCGCGAGCACACCGTCGCCCACCCCGTGCCCGGCCTGGTCGTGGTGGCCGGCGGCAAGTACACGACGTACCGCGTCATGGCCAAGGACGCCGTCGACGAGGCCGTGCACGGCCTCGACCAGCGGGTCGCCCCCTGCGTCACCGAGGACATCCCGCTGCTCGGTGCCGAGGGCTACCGGGCCCTGTGGAACGCGCGGGCCAGGATCGCCGCGCGCACCGGCCTCCACGTCGTCCGGGTCGAGCATCTCCTCAACCGGTACGGCTCCCTGACGGAGCAGATCCTCGACCTGATCGCCGAGGACCCCACCCTCGCCGAACCGCTCCCGGCCGCCGACGACTACCTGCGCGCCGAGATCGTCTACGCCGCCTCCCACGAGGGTGCCCGGCATCTCGACGACGTCCTCACCCGGCGCACCAGAATCTCCATCGAGACCTTCGACCGGGGCACGCTCAGCGCCCGCGAGTGCGCGGAACTGATGGCGCCCGTCCTCGGCTGGGACGAGCACCAGATCGAGAAGGAGATCGAGCACTACGAGAAGCGGGTCGAGGCCGAGCGGGAGTCGCAGCGGCAGCCCGACGACCTGACGGCGGACGCCGCCCGGCTCGGGGCGCCGGACATCGTGCCGATCTGACAGGACGTCCGGGACGCGCGGGTGGGAACCTGGGGGGTGTGCGGGGGCGTCGTCATCCCGGAGTACGGACCCGGGGGCGCCGCCCGTCCGGAGGTGAGGGACAATGGCCTCTCTTCCAGGGCGGGTTACCGCATCGCGCGGGAAGCGGCAGACGCGGCGAAGATCAGGGATCGCAGAGGGGACGCATGTCGGAGGCGGAGCAGTCGCGGGACACGGCGAAGGACCCCGGGCGGGACGCCGCCGCGGGGGCCGCGACCGACGGCGACCGAGGGGCGGTCCCGGCCGCGCGTGAGCCGGAGCGGGACGACGCGAAGGACACACAGGACGCGAGGAACGCGCAGGTCGAGCGGGGTGCGGAGCAAGCCGGGACACCGGCGGCGTCCACCGCGGCGCCTGCGGACTCCGCGGTGCCGGCGGATCTGGTGAAGCCCGCGAGGTCCACGGACCGGGCGGGCGCGAAGGACTCGGGTGCCGGGGACGTGAAGGACGTTCAGGACGCCCCGGGCGGTCCGGACGTGAAGGACGTTCAGGGCGCGTCCGGCGGGCGGCTGCGGGGAACCGAGCCGTCGACCGGACGGGCCGGGTTCGGCGCGGGCGACGGCGACGGGGAGAGCGACCGTCCCCCGGCCCGGAGTTCCGCGCGCGGAACCGGTGGCGACCGGGGGCGCAAGGCCTCGGTCAACGAGGGCCGGCTCCTCGCCGGCCGCTACCGGCTCGGCGGGGTCCTCGGGCGCGGCGGCATGGGCACGGTGTGGCGCGCGGTCGACGAGACCCTCGGCCGGACCGTCGCCGTCAAGGAACTCCGCTTCCCCACCAGCATCGACGACGACGAGAAGCGTCGCCTCATCACCCGGACCCTGCGCGAGGCGAAGGCCATCGCCCGGATCCGCAACAACGGCGCCGTGACCGTCTACGACGTCGTCGACGAGGACGACCGTCCGTGGATCGTCATGGAGCTCATCGAGGGCAAGTCCCTCGCGGACGCCGTCCGCGAGGACGGCACGCTCACGCCCCGGCGCGCCGCCGAGGTCGGCCTCGCCATCCTCGACGTGCTGCGTTCGGCCCACCGCGAGGGCATCCTGCACCGCGACGTGAAGCCGTCCAACGTGCTGATCGCCGAGGACGGCCGGGTCGTCCTCACCGACTTCGGCATCGCCCAGGTCGAGGGCGACCCCTCGATCACCTCCACCGGCATGCTCGTCGGCGCCCCCTCGTACATCTCGCCCGAGCGGGCCCGCGGCCACAAGCCCGGCCCCGCCGCCGACATGTGGTCGCTGGGCGGACTCATCTACGCGGCGGTCGAGGGCAGCCCGCCCTACGACAAGGGCTCCGCCATCGCCACCCTCACCGCGGTGATGACCGAGCCCGTCGACCCGCCGAAGAACGCCGGGCCCGAGCTGGAGAAGGTCATCTACGGCCTCCTCGCCAAGGACCCGGCCCAGCGGCTCGACGACGCCCGCGCCCGGGTCCTGCTCCGCGCGGTGCTCGACGCGCCCGATCCGGTGCCCCCGGTCTCCCCCGAGGTCACCCGGGTCGTCCCGCTGCCGCCGCGCCCCGACCAGCCTCCGGTGGCCCCGGCGGCCGACCGGGGCAAGGCGCCCGAGGCACCCGCCGACCGGATGCGGGGTGCGCTGAACTCCGTACGGAACGCGGCGGCCTCCGTGAAGGCGGACCCGAAGGCGTCGTCGACGCCGGCCGCCAGGACGGCGGCGGGGGCCGCCTCCGCGACGCGGCCGAGCGGTGGCAGGCCGACCCCGGCCCGTGCGTCGCTGACCGACGTCGTACCGCGCCGCACGCTGGTGATCATCGCCGCGGTCGCCGTGCTCGCCCTGCTTGGGACGATCCTCGCGGTCTCCCTCAGGGGCGGCGGCGACGAGGGCAACCAGGGCAAGGACAGCGGGGGCACCACGGCCTCGGCCGGCGCCTCCGCCGGCGGTGACGGCTCCGACGGTTCCGGCGGATCGGGCGGCGACAAGGGCCAGTCGCCCGGCGGCGCCGGCCAGCAGGGCGGCGCGCAGCCCGGTGACACCGGCTCCAACGGATCGACCGGCGGCACCGGCACGACGGGCTCCACGGGCTCCACGGACGGGTCCGGCGGGTCGAACGGCAGCGGCACCACGCCGACCGGCAAGCCCGGCGGCACGGGCGCGCAGCTGCCCGCGGGCTACACCCTCGTCACCAACGACCGCTTCCACTTCTCCATGGCGATGCCCGCCTCGTTCGAGGTCCGCTCGATACCGGGCTACAGCGGTGGCGGGATATTCAGCGAGAGCGGCGGCTTCCCGCGCATCCAGGTCGACTTCAACTCCAGCCCGAAGGACAACGCGGCGGCCGCCTGGGAGCTCGGCAAGATCGGCGTGGCCGCCACCAGCAAGAACTACAAGCACTTCGGCATCCGGACGGTCTCCTACAAGGGCTACCCGACGGTCGCGGACTGGGAGTTCGAGCGCACCCAGCAGGGGATGCGCGTCCATGTGCTCAACCGCGGCTTCAAGGTGGACGCCACGCACGGCTACTCCATCATGGTCAGCTGCAAGGCGGAGGAGTGGAACGGCGCGGAGTGCAAGACGCTGCGTGACACGGCGTTCGCCACGTTCAGCCCCAAGGACTGACCGACGGCACGTATCGTGAGAGTTCGAGGACCGTACGCAGCCGAACAGAGCCGATAACTGCACGCTGCCGGACCGGAATTGTCGGACTCGCGTGATCCCGCCCGATCCCGAGGGGTCCGCGGGTCCACGGGGGACAGCGTGCGCGCGTGGGGAGGCGTCGTGGACGACTACGCGGGAAGGGTGCTCGCGGACCGCTACCGCCTGCCGCTGCCGCCGGCGGACACGGACGCGGACGCGTACGACCCGGCCGGGACGCGGGCCTTCGACACGTTCAGCGGTCAGGAGGTCCTGGTCCGCCAGGTGCCGCTGCCGGAGTTCGTCGACGCCGAGGTGCTCGACGGCGAGGGCGGCCCGGCCGGCCCCTACGGCGCCGCGGGGCGGGCCACCCGCCGCCCGGCCGAGCCCGTCGTCCGCCGGGCGATCGAGGCGGCCCAGGCCGCCGCGCAGATCCCCGACCATCCCCTGCTCGACCAGGTCTTCGACGTCTTCGCGGAGGCCGGTTCGCTCTGGATAGTGAGCGAACGCATCGCGGCCCGGCCGCTGGCCGCGCTCCTCGCCGAGCGGCCGCTCAACCCCTACCGCGCGGCCGAGATCGGCGCCGACGTCCTCACCGCACTGCGCGCGCTCCACGCCCACGGCTGGGTGCACCGGAACATCACCGCCCGGACCGTGCTCGTCTGTGACGACGGCCGGGTGGTCCTCACGGGCCTCGCGGTGGGCGCAGCGGAGGAGGCGCTCTGCGGGTACGCACCCGTGCCGGAGCCGGATCCGGACGCGACGGCGTGGCAGGCGCCGGCGGAGGAGGAGTACGGCGACGGGGGGCACGACACCGAGGAGTACGGCTCCGAGGGGTACGGCTCCGAGGGGTACGGCTCCGAGGAGTACGGCACCGAGGAGTACGGCGCCGAGGGGTACGGCACGGAGGAGTACGGCTCCGAGCTGTACGAGGCGGAGGTCTACGAGGAGGGCGACGGGCACGTCCCGTACGGGACGGACGAGTTCGAGGGGCCGGCCGAGGAGCCCGCCGACGACCTGGCCGACGAGCTGCTCGACGGGCCGGCCGAGGAGCCGGCCGAGCGGCAGGGGCCGGACGACGGCTACGGCTACGGGTACGGCCACGTGTCCGGCCATGGGTACGGCCGCGGCGACGAGGCGCACCTCCCCGAGTCCGGGAGGTACACCACCGAACCCGACGCGTACGCCGTCCCCGAGTCCGGGGCGTACCTGACCGAACCCTCCCCGTACGTCCTCCCCGAGTCCGGCTCGTACGCCACCGAACCCGACGCGTACACGGCCGAATCCGGCCCGGACGACGCCGAGTCCCCGTCCCCCTACGGAACCGCCCCCGGTGGCTACGGCACCGACCCCTACGGCCGGGCGCTGCCCGCGGGGCCCGCCGCCGAGACGCAGCCCGCGCCCGTGCCGCCCACCGCCGACGTGCGGGCCGCCCGCGCCGGGGCCATCGCCGCCTACCGCGCCGGTGCGCGCGCCGCCGCCAAGCTCGGCGAGACCGGTGCCCTGCCCGCGCAGCGCCCGGCGCCGGTGGACCCGCCCGAGCCGCCCCCGGCGCCGACCGCCCAGGCGGCGGGCGCGCCCGAGCCGCAGTGGTGGGCGCGGGTGGCGGACGACGACGAGGACGACGAGGACGACGGCGACGGGCCGTACGGCGCGGGTCCGCAGCCGGGTCCGCCGCCGCGCGTGATGCTGGCAGGCAACTGGAGCGACGGCCCGCACGCCTCGCGGGACGGCTCCCCGCCGATCCCGGCCGGTGGTGGTTCGGGCCCCGGCCGGGGCCCCGTGCTGCCGGGTTCGGGTCGTCCGGCCCTGCCCGCGGGCTACACGGCCGCCACTCCGGACCCCGCACGGCTCCCGGTCCCCGCCGGCGCCCGGGGGGAGGCGGCCCTGGAGCCGGCCAGGATCCCGGCCCAGGCCCAGGCGGACCGCGGCCCGACCACCCGGCTCGCCGCCGAGCGGGCCCGGCAGACCCGGATCGCGGTCGTCGGCGCCGTCACCGAGCGCTGGGCACCCGAGCAGGCCGGCCCCGTCCACGAGAACTGGCGCCTCGCCCCGCCGATCGGCCCCGCCACCGACCTGTGGGCGCTCGGTGCGCTCCTCTACCGGGCCGTTCAGGGCCACGCCCCCTACCCCGAGGACAGTGCAGCCGAGCTCGTCCAGCTGGTCTGCGCCGAGCCGCCCGCCTTCGCCGAGGAGTGCGGCCCGCTGCGCCCGGTCGTGGAGTCCCTGCTGCGCCAGGACCCCACCGAGCGCCCCGACTTCGAGGAGCTGCGCGGCTGGCTGCGCTCCCTGGTGCGCTCGGCTCCGGAGCCGGAGGCCGGTGTCGGAGTCGTACCGCTGCCGTCCTTCGACGAGAAGCGGCTGCCGATCGTGCGCCGGCGCGGCGAGCTCGTGCGCCGTCGGCGCGGGGGAGCGGGAGCGGGCCGGCACCGCCACAAGCGGGGCAAGGACCCGCGTCCCCCGGCCCAGGCGCACGCCCGTCACGACGACCTCCCCGCGCACGAGTACGGGCCGGCGCCCGTGCGGGACGACGTCCGGGGGGACTTCCGCGAGGAGTACCGGGAGGACTTCCAGGAGTCGTTCCACGAGGAGATTCCCCAGCGCGCGTCCAGAGCGCCCCGCGCACCCCGCGCGACCAGGGCGCCCCGTGGCGGCCGACCGCCGGCCTCGCGGCCCCCGGGCTCCCCGCAGGCCCTCGGCCGTACGCTCCTGCTCCTCGTCCTCCTGCTGCTCGGCGGCGCCGTCGCGTACGCCGTCCTCTTCATGTCCGGCGACGGGGAGCAGCCCACCGCGCCGACCGCTCCCACGGCCGGCCGGACCCCGGGTACGACCGCACCCGCGAGCCCTCCGTCCGCCACGAAGGGGCCGACCACGGCCCCGCCGACCAGCGGACCGCCGGCCACCCCGCGCACCACCCCGCCCGCCGCCGACCCCTCGGCTCCGGCCCTCGCCGCCGGGTACACGCTGCGGCAGGACCCCGAGGGGTTCCGGATCGGGGTGCCGAACGGGTGGCGGCGCAGCCCGATCAACGACGCCGGGCAAGTGCGCTACACCAGCGGCGACTTCACGATGATCGTGGTTCCCGGCCGGGACAGCGTGGGTGACAACGGCTCCGATCCGCTGGAGTACCAGAACTCCAAGGAGCGCGAACTGGAGCCGTTCCGGGGGTCGAGCTGGTCGCGGTCGGACGACACGCGCCGGGTCGACATCGGTACGACGGCGACGGCCACGGGCAGTTACTGGTGGCTGGACAGCACGGGCCGTCAGGTGTTCGTCCGCAATCTCGCCCTGATCGCCGGAGGCCGGTACCACGTCGTGCAGGTCATCGGCCCGGAGGACCGGAGCAAGAAGGTCTCCGAGATCTTCGACGAGGCCACGAAGGCGTTCCGTCCGGGCCGCTGAGCGGGACCGTGTCGGGAGGGGGTGCCCGGAATGCCCATCGGCCCCCGGTCACAGTGCTGTTCCTATGGCGGCCCCGAGGTTCCGCGACCCGTACCCCCCTCCGTAACCTGGCATCCGAAGGAACGGGCGGGGGCAAGTGGAACATTCTCAGAGCACAGGCGCGGGGCTGCTTCTCGCCGGTCGCTACCGGCTGGGCGAGTCCATCGGACGCGGCGGCATGGGCAAGGTCTGGCGCGCGCACGACGAGGTGCTGCACCGCGTCGTGGCGGTGAAGGAGTTGACGGCCGGCCGGTTCGTGGCCGAGGCCGACCGTCTCGTGCTGCACGCCCGTACGCAGAAGGAGGCGCGGGCCGCCGCGCGGATCACGCACCCGGGTGTGGTGACCGTCCACGACGTCCTGGAGCACGACGACCGGCCGTGGATCGTGATGCAGTACGTCGACGGGCCCTCGCTCGCCGACGCCGCCAAGGAGAAGGGCACGATCGACCCGCACGAGGCGGCCAGGATCGGTCTGCACGTCCTCGGCGCGCTGCGCGCCGCGCACGCGGCCGGGGTGCTGCACCGGGACGTCAAGCCGGGCAACGTCCTGCTCGCCCGTGACGGGAGCGTCCTGATCACCGACTTCGGGATCGCGGCGATCGAGGGCGACGCGACGATCACCCGGACGGGTGAACTCGTCGGCTCCATCGACTATCTGGCGCCCGAGCGGGTCCGGGGCGGCGACCCCGGTCCCGCCTCCGACCTCTGGTCGCTCGGCGCCACCCTGTACACGGCGGTGGAGGGCACCTCGCCGTTCCGCCGCACCTCGCCGATCAGCACCATGCAGGCCGTGGTGGCCGAGGAGCCCCCGTACCCGGAGAAGGCGGGTCCGCTGGCCCCGGTCATCGTGGCCCTGCTGCGCAAGGACCCGGCGCAGCGGCCGCAGGCCGACGAGGCCGGGCGGATGCTGCTCGACGCGATGGAGGGGCGTACCCCGGCGGCGGCGCAGGCCTACGTGCCGACCCAGCGGGTGGCGAGGGAGGACCTGGACCCGACCGGGGACGGTTCCGTCTCCGGCCACGAACCCGTCACGCCGGGGGAGGAGTCCGGCGGCCCCGGGCCGACGGGCACGGCCCGGGCGACGACCCCGTCCGGCACCGCCCCATGGCCCCACCCGGCCCAGCCGCCCCACCAGTCCAACCAGCCTCACCAGTCCAACCTGCCTCATCAGTCCGGCCAGCCTCACCCGTTCAGCCAGGCCCAGCAGTCCCGCTCGCCCCAGCCCTCTCAGCAGCCCCACGGGCCCCACTCGCGGCAGGGATCTCAGGGACCCCACGGGCAGTCCTCCCCGCCCACCATCGTGCCGCCGTCCGGCGGCCCCACCGCCTCCGGCTCGGGCCGCGGCAGGAGCTGGCGTACCGCCGTCCTGGCCGCGCTGCTCGCCGGCCTCGTCGCGGGCGGCGCGGTCTTCGCCGCCATGAACTACGCGGGCGGCGACCGGGGCGACACCGGACGGACCACGACCACCGGCCCCGCCCCCGCCCCCACCACCACCCGGGCCACCCCGAGCGACATCCCGGAGGGCTGGCACCGCGTCGACGACCGCGAGGGCTTCAGCATCGTCGTGCCGAAGGGCTGGAAGCGGCAGACGGAGGGCGACAACATCGACTACACGCCGGACAACGGCAACCACCGCATCCGGATCAACATCGACTCCAGCCCCGACTTCGAGAACCCGTACATGCACGCGCTCGACCTGGAGCGCATCGTCGCGAAGCGGATGGAGTACACCCGGGTCAAGCTCGGCCAGACCACCTATCGCGACCAGGTCCGGTCCAGCCTGTGGGAGTTCACCTGGACGGAGAAGCGGGACTTCCCCGGGCCGCGGCACGCGATCGACCTCATGTACTACGCCGACGACGGCACGGAGTACGCGATCTACATGTCGTCCCCGGAGTCCAGCTGGGAGACCACCCGCGAGCAGTTCGACGTCGTCCTCCAGCATTGGCGGGCCCCGGGCGACTGAAGCCGGTGAGAATCTCCGGCACGGGCCTCTCCACAGCCATAAGCCCCTGATCAGGGCTTATGTGCCAGTGATCGCTGGCGTGATGTGCGCACCCGGTGAAAACGCGTTACCGACGGGTACCCAAAGGGCGGAACGGCGCCTACGCTCGGGCCCATGACGGACTCGCAGGCCCCCGCCGCCCCCTCGGTTCCCGACGTCCCCGCCGCGCAGGCCGGAGCCGCCGCGCCCGCCGGGGCGACCAACCCGGTCGCGCCCGCGCCCGCCGGCGCCCGCACGGCCGAAGACGTCGTGACGCCCGAGGTGGTCGCCCGGCTGACGCGCGGCGTCGTCGGCTCCGGCCGGACCGCCAACCACACCCCGTTCACCGGGGCGAAGCTGGCGGACCTGCCCGAGTCCACCCCCGAGGACGTCGCCGAGGCCTTCACGCGCGCGCGTGGCGCCCAGGCCGCCTGGGCCGCCACCCCGGTCCGGGCCCGCGCCGCCGTCCTCCTGCGCTTCCACGACCTCGTCCTCCAGCGCCAGTCCGAGGTTCTCGACCTCATCCAGCTGGAGACGGGCAAGGCGCGCCTGCACGCCCACGAGGAGGTTCAGGCGGTCGCCGTCGCCGCCCGCCACTACGGACGCAAGGCCTCCTCCTACCTGAAGCCCCGCCGCCACACCGGCGTCGTGCCGACCCTCACCAAGGTCACCGAGCTGCGCCAGCCGCGCGGTGTCGTCGGCCAGATCGCCCCCTGGAACTACCCGCTCGAACTCTCCGTCGGCGACGCGCTCCCCGCCTTCGTCTCGGGCAACGCCGTCGTCATGAAGCCCGACACGGAGACCGCGCTCACCGCGCTCTGGGCCCGTGACCTGCTCATCGAGGCCGGACTGCCCGCCGAGGTCTTCCAGGTCGTCCTCGGCGACGGCCCGGTCGTCGGCCCCGAGGTCGTCAAGCACGCCGACTACGTCTCCTTCACCGGCTCCACCCGTACCGGCCGCGAGGTCGCCCAGGGCGCCGCCGCCCGGCTCGTCGGCGTCTCCCTCGAACTCGGCGGCAAGAACGCGATGCTCGTCCTGAAGGACGCCGACATCGAGAAGGCCGCCGCCGGAGCCGTCCGCGCCTGCTTCTCCTCCGCCGGACAGCTCTGCATCTCCATCGAGCGCCTCTACGTGCACGAGTCGATCGCCGACGTCTTCCTGGAGCGCTTCGCCGCGCGCACCAAGGCCATGCGGCTCGGCAGCTCCCTCGCGTACGGCGCCGACATGGGCTCGCTCGTCGGCGACCGCCAGCTGGAGACCGTCACGAAGCACGTCGAGGAGGCCGTCGCCAAGGGCGCCACGCTCGTCGCCGGCGGCGTCGCCCGCCCCGACATCGGCCCCCTCTTCTTCGAGCCGACCATCCTCGACGGCGTCGAGGCCCCGATGGCGGTCTGCGGCGAGGAGACCTTCGGTCCGGTCGTCTCGATCTACCGCTTCCGCGACGAGGACGAGGTCGTCGACCTCGCCAACGCCACCCCGTACGGCCTGAACTCCTCCGTCTGGACGAAGGACTCGCGGCGTGGCCACGCGGTCGCGGCCCGGCTGCGCACCGGCACCGTCAACATCAACGAGGGGTACGCCCCCGCCTACGGCAGCGTGCAGTCCCCGATGGGCGGCATGAAGGACTCCGGGCTCGGCCGCCGCCACGGCTCCGAGGGCATCCTCAAGTACACCGAGGCCCAGACCGTCGCCCAGCAGCGGCTGATCCCGCTCGCGCCCTCCTTCGGGATGGACGACGAGAAGTACGCCGCGTTCATGAGCGTGTCCCTGAAGGCGATGAAGGCCCTGCGCCTGCGCTGAGCCGGCGCCGCGCCTCCCCATCCCGACTGTCCCCTTTTCGTACGAGGAGAGCCATGACCGCGGTACCCCCTTCCCAAAATCAGGAGCAGGCGGAGGACGAGGCGTACGACTACGACGTCCTCGTCGTCGGCTCCGGCTTCGGCGGCTCGGTCACCGCGCTCCGCCTCACCGAGAAGGGCTACCGGGTCGGCGTCCTGGAGGCCGGGCGCCGCTTCACCCGCGCGACCCTGCCGAAGAACTCCTGGGACGTGAAGAACTTCCTGTGGGCCCCGGCCCTCGGCCTCTACGGCATCCAGCGGATCCATCTGCTGGGCAACGTGATGGTGCTCGCGGGCGCCGGTGTCGGCGGCGGCTCCCTGAACTACGCCAACACCCTCTACGAGCCGCTCGCCCCGTTCTTCGACGACCCGCAGTGGAAGGACATCACGGACTGGCGCGAGGAGCTGAGCCCCTACTACGACCAGGCCAAGCGCATGCTCGGCGTCCGGATCAACCCGACCATGACCCCGTCGGACGTCCACCTCAAGGCGACCGCGCAGAGCATGGGCATCGGCGACACCTTCCACATGGCGCCCGTCGGGGTGTTCTTCGGGGACGGACAGGACGGCGACGGGACGGCGAAGGCGAAGCCGGGCGGCGAGGTGCCCGACCCGTTCTTCGGCGGGGCCGGACCCTCCCGCAAGGCCTGCACCGAGTGCGGCGAGTGCATGACCGGCTGCCGGCACGGCGCCAAGAACACCCTCAACGAGAACTACCTCCACCTCGCCGAGAAGGCGGGCGCCGCCGTCCACCCCATGACCTCGGTCGTCGCGGTCACCGAGGACTCGCGGGGCGGCTACGCCGTCAAGACCCTCCCCTCCGACAACCGGAGGAAGGGCAGGGGCCGTACCTTCACCGCCCGCAAGGTCGTCATCGCCGCAGGCACGTACGGCACCCAGACCCTGCTGCACCGGATGAAGGACACCGGCCTGCTGCCCCACGTCTCGGCCCGGCTCGGCGAGCTGACCCGTACCAACTCCGAGGGCCTCGTCGGCTCGCAGACCACCGACCGGCGCTACCGGAAGAAGCACGGCAAGGAGAGGGCCGACTTCACCCGCGGCGTCGCCATCACCTCCTCGATCCACCCCGACGAGAACACCCACATCGAGCCCGTCCGGTACGGCAAGGGCTCCAACTCGATGGGCGCGCTGACGATCCTCCAGGTGCCCTACGGCGCGCACCGGGTCCGCAGGTGGCTGCTCGAGATCGTCAAGCACCCCGCACTCGCGGCCCGCTCGCTGTCCAACCGGCGCTGGTCGGAGCGGACCATCATCGGCCTCGTCATGCAGTCCCTGGACAACTCGCTGACCACCTACCGCAAGCCGGGCGGCGTCGGGAAGGGCCTGCTCACCGCCCGCCAGGGCCACGGGGCCCCGAATCCGACGCAGATCGAGGCGGCGACCAAGGCCGCCTCCCTCCTCGCCGAGGAGATCAACGGCTTCGCCGGCTCCAACGTCGGCGAGCTGATGGGCACCCCGCTGACCGCGCACTTCCTCGGCGGCTGTCCGATCGGCGCGGACGCCGAGTCCGGTGTCATCGACCCGTACCACCGGCTCTTCGGGCACCCGGGGATCTCCGTCGTCGACGGCGCGGCCGTCTCCGCGAACCTCGGCGTGAACCCGTCGCTGACGATCACCGCGCAGGCGGAGCGGGCGATGTCCTTCTGGCCGAACAAGGGCGAGGAGGACCCGCGGCCGCGCCAGGGCGAGGCGTACGTACGGATCGCGGCGGTGGAGCCCAAGTCGCCCGCCGTCCCGGCGGAGGCCTTCGGCGCGCTGCGGCTGCCGTTCCTGGGGATGCCGGTGGTCCCGCCCAAGGCGTCGTGACCGACGCGGCGGGCCGGCCCTGTGGTGGACACAGGTAAGGGGCGCTGCACCCCCCTCCGAGTGCAGCGCCCCTACCAGCTTTGGTGTTGCTGCATAGATGACCCGTGACCGGTGGGGATGGTTGTAGCGGTTGCACAGGATCTTCGTGTGACGCGCGTCACGTCGGAGGGGTGGGTACGGACAAGGGCCCCGTGGCGCGATTCCGGTCGCGGCACGGGGCCCTTGGGGTCGGCACCGGTGTCAGGGCAGCGGCGGTGCCGAACGGGGCGGCGCCGGGGGGTTGCGCCGCGTGGGAGAGGGTTCCGAGGGGTTCGCACTGTGCAGGCGGTCGCGGGGGCCGCGACCGGAAGAGCCGGTTGCGGCCGGCCCCGAGCGTCCCCGGGGCCGACCGCTCCTTCTGGGTGACCGGGCTGCTGTCCCCTGCTGTCCGGTCACAAGCGCTGGTGCGAGGTCCCACGACGTACCGGAGGTACGCCACACGCCCCAGCGAAGCCACGCGTGGTTTCTTACGGGCCCGCCCCTGGCTGGCACGGACACCCGGACCAACGAAGCCGGGCCGGAGCCGGTCACGCGCCGTACGGGTGAGAGCGGGTCCGAACTCAGATCCGGGGACGCACCCGGTGCGGCGCCCGTGATCAGATGCGGCCCCGGCACAGCTCCAGCACCGTCATCGCCAGCGTCGTGCCCGGCTTGCCGAGGGCGTCCCTGTAGTGGCCGAGGACCTCCATCTCGCGGGCCAGGTTCACCCGGCGGCCGCCGGAGGAGATCCGCGCCTCCTGGATGACGGCCGAGACGGCCATCCGTTCCTGGATGAGACCGATGATCCGGTCGTCGAGCGCGTCGATGCGCTCACGGGCACCGCCGATCAGCGTCGCCGCCTCGTCGGTGCGGGCGCCGGTCTTCTCGGGGGTGGCGGTGTTCGTCGTCATGGCGGGGCTCCTGGGGTGTCGGATGCCTCGGGGCGAACCGGCCCGGGAACGACAGAACGCCCCGGGCTGTCAGCCCGGGGCGCCTGGGAAGTCGCTTGTCAGTTGCTCAAGCAGCACGACCATGGCAGCCGGTGGGCCGGTTGCCATAGATAAAGACGAAGGTCGTGAGCTTGCGCATGGCGACAGTATGGACCCATGCGCCGGACCGGGACCAACCCGGGTTCGGATGGTGAGACGAAAAGCGCCACCGGCGCGCCGGTAGAATCGACAAATAGCACCCCCCTTCGGGGGACCCTCCTCCTACCGCCGGAAGGCCGCCGTAGTGTCATCAGCGACCCCCGCTGCCGCGCCCGACGTCACCAACCCGGACGTAGTCCTCGTTGTCGACTTCGGCGCCCAGTACGCCCAGCTCATCGCCCGCCGCGTCCGTGAGGCCCGGGTCTACAGCGAGATCGTCCCGTCCACCATGCCGGTGGCCGAGATGCTGGCCAAGAACCCGAAGGCGATCATCCTCTCCGGCGGCCCGTCCTCCGTGTACGCCGAGGGCGCCCCGCGCCTCGACCGTGCGATCTTCGAGGCGGGTGTCCCCGTCTTCGGCATGTGCTACGGCTTCCAGCTGATGGCGACGACCCTCGGTGGCACCGTCGACAACACCGGCGCCCGCGAGTACGGCCGGACCCAGCTGCACGTCTCCAAGGCCGGCTCCACCCTCTTCGAGGGCACCCCGGTCGAGCAGTCCGTGTGGATGTCGCACGGCGACGCCTGCTCCGCCGCCCCCGAGGGCTTCGCCGTCACCGCGTCCACGGACGTCGTGCCGGTCGCCGCCTTCGAGAACGACGAGAAGAAGCTCTACGGCGTCCAGTACCACCCCGAGGTGCTGCACTCCACGCACGGCCAGCAGATCCTGGAGCACTTCCTCTACCGCGGCGCCGGCATCGAGCCCAGCTGGACCACGGGCAACGTGATCGAGGAGCAGGTCGCGGCCATCCGCGCCCAGGTCGGCGACAAGCGCGCCGTCTGCGGCCTCTCCGGCGGCGTCGACTCCGCCGTGGCCGCCGCGCTCGTGCAGAAGGCCATCGGCTCGCAGCTCACCTGCGTGTACGTCGACCACGGCCTCATGCGCAAGGGCGAGACCGAGCAGGTCGAGAAGGACTTCGTCGCCTCCACCGGCGTCAACCTCAAGGTCGTCGACGCGCAGGAGCGCTTCCTCACCGCCCTCGCCGGCGTCTCCGACCCCGAGACCAAGCGGAAGATCATCGGCCGCGAGTTCATCCGGGTCTTCGAGCAGGCGCAGCTGGAGATCCTCCAGGAAGAGGGCCCCGAGGTCGCCTTCCTCGTCCAGGGCACCCTCTACCCGGACATCGTCGAGTCCGGCGGCGGCACCGGCACCGCCAACATCAAGTCCCACCACAACGTGGGCGGCCTCCCCGACGACATCGAGTTCGAGCTCGTCGAGCCGCTGCGGCAGCTCTTCAAGGACGAGGTCCGCATGGTCGGCCAGGAGCTCGGCCTGCCGGAGGAGATCGTCCAGCGCCAGCCCTTCCCCGGCCCCGGCCTCGGCATCCGCATCGTCGGCGAGGTCACCAAGGAGCGCCTGGACCTGCTGCGCGAGGCCGACGCCATCGCCCGCGAGGAGCTCACCGCGGCCGGTCTCGACCGCGAGATCTGGCAGTGCCCGGTCGTCCTGCTCGCCGACGTCCGCTCCGTGGGCGTCCAGGGCGACGGCCGCACCTACGGTCACCCGATCGTGCTGCGTCCCGTCTCCTCCGAGGACGCGATGACGGCCGACTGGTCGCGCCTGCCGTACGACGTGCTGGCCAAGATCTCGACCCGCATCACCAACGAGGTCGCCGACGTGAACCGCGTCGTCCTCGACATCACGAGCAAGCCCCCGGGCACCATCGAGTGGGAGTAGTCCCTCCCGTAGGTGTGTGAAGCCGTCGCCCCGCCACTCGGGGCGGCGGCTCCGTCGTGTCCGGCCCCTCGCGAAGGCGTCTTTCCATGGCGTCCGGACTCTGGTGACTTGACCAGCCGGGCGTTACCTTCCGGCGCATGAGCGTGATACCCGACCCCGTCCCCGTCGACCGGCTCCACTTCGCCATGCCGCCCGTCCACGCGACGGCCGAGGAGGAACGCACCCACCGCAGACAGCGGCTCGCCGGCGCGCTCCGGGTCTTCGGGCGGTTGGGTTACGAGGAGGGCGTCTCGGGCCACATCAGCGCCCGCGACCCCGAACTCCCCGACTGCTACTGGGTGAACCCCTTCGGGGCGCCGTTCGAGGAGATCGCCGCGAGCGACCTCATCCTGGTCAACGGCGACGGGCAGGTCGTCCGGGGCGGGCAGCACGTCAACCAGGCCGCGTTCACCGTCCACGCCCAGGTCCACCGGGCCCGGCCCGACGCCGTGGCCGTCGCCCACACCCACTCCCTCCACGGCCGGGCCCTCGCCTCGCTCGGCGAACTCCTCGACCCGATCACCCAGGAGGCCTGCGCCTTCTACCAGGACCACGCCCTGTACGACGCCTACACCGGCGTCACCGTGGACCCCGAGGAGGGGCGCCGGATCGCCCTCGCGCTCGGTTCGTTCAAGGCGATCGTGCTCCGCAACCACGGACTGCTCACCGTCGGCGCCTCCGTCGACGCGGCCGCCTGGTGGTTCATCGCCCTGGAGCGCTGCGCCCAGGTGCAGCTGGCCGCCCGGGCGGCCGGGAAACCGGTCCTGATCGACCACCGCGAGGCCGTCGCGACCCGCGAACAGCTCGGCAGCGACCTCGTCGCCTGGATCAACTACCAGCCGCTCTGGCGCAGGATCAGCCGCACGGAGCCCGAACTCCTGTCGTAACACCATCGCTTCACCCTTCTGTACGTCAATGCGATGGCGCGGCAATCACCCTCCGGCGGGGCGCACGCGGCAGGTGCGGGAGCCGCCGGTACGACACAATTCCCTGAAATCAACGGCTGGTTGACCCTCCGGGACGCACCGGTACGTGTCGTGAAGTGAGCTCGGGAAGTGAGCACCGTGGCGGTTCAAGAGGCGAGACGGTACGGCGAGCACGCGACGGCCTGCGCGGGCTGCGCCCACTGCGGACAGACCGGCCACCGGCGTGCCGTCGCCGCCTTCCTCGCCCGGCGCGACGAACTCGCCGCCGGTCACGGCGTCCCCGCGGCCGTCGCCCACTCCCCGGTCGCCGCCCGCCAGTGGGTCTCCGACGAGCTCGCCCAGTCCGCCCGCGCGGTGGCCGCGCACGGCCGGGAGGCCGGAGTGGCCTGGTTCGACCGGGTCCGGCGCGGGGGGCTCGCCGCAGTCTGGGGCGCCGTCGTCGTCCTGCTCCTCGGCCAGGCCCTCACCGCCGTGGGCGGCGGCTGGACCGGCGCCCGGACGGCCGGTCTCTGCACCGCCGTGGTCCTCGCCGTCCTCCTCAGCGCCGCCGCCCACGCCCACCGCTCCCGCGGCGGACTGCTCGCCCCGCTGATCGGCGAGGACAACCGGCTCTCCACCTCACGCGCCGTCGCCGCGGCCTGGCTCCTCCTCCTCGGATACGCCCTGGTCTTCCTGGCCTTCCGGGCACCGGGCGCGAGCGCCTTCGGCCTTGCCCGGGGCGCCGGTCTGCTGACCGTCCTCGCCCTGGTGTCGGCCGTCACGGTGACCGCCCGGCTCGTCGTCGCGGCGGGGATCGCGTCCCGCCGCCTGCAGAAGGTGCGCGCCGACCGGCCGCGCGCCGCCGACCTGCTGTGCGACGACGCCGGCCGGGCCGCGCTCGCCGACGTCCAGTACGTCCTCGTCTCCGGTTCCGTCCTGGTCCTGGCGGCCGTCGCCCTCGCCCACGACCCGGCCGGGCTCCCCGGTGTGCCCTGGTCCCTGGTGCTCCTCGTCGGCGTCTCGGCCGTCTGGCACCTCGCCGCGAAGTGCACCGAGGGCGTCCGCCCCACGATCCACTCCGTGGTCAGGTCCCGGGAGGCCGGCGACCTCGACGCCCCGATCCGCACGGGTGACGACATCGAGATCCGCGGCTGCGGCTTCGTCCCGCCCGGGGCGGGCGCTCCCGACCCGCTGACCCGTCTGGTCGTCCGTATCGGCCCGGTCCACGCCCATGTGCCGCTGGTCCCGGTCCCGGGCGGTTTCGCCAACCCGACCGACGCCGCCCTGACCGTCCCCCTCCCGGCGGACGTGGAGCCGGGCCGGGTGGAGGTCTCGGTCGTGACGGCGGCGGGCGTCGAGACCAACCGGGTCACGATCGACGTCGTGGATTGATCCCTCCGGCCCTCCTTCCCGTATCCCTTCACGGGCCGGGCGAGGAGAATCGTTCCGCGAACAGTCGTACGGGGCGAGGAGAGGTGACCGACGATGACGGGACACGCGGACCGGGCGGACGGCGCGGCCGACGGGACCGGTGACGCGGGCGCTACCA
Organism: Streptomyces sp. NPDC056480; assembly: GCF_042795405.1. Lineage (NCBI taxonomy): Bacteria > Bacillati > Actinomycetota > Actinomycetes > Kitasatosporales > Streptomycetaceae > Streptomyces > Streptomyces sp. NPDC056480. The sequence goes on from NZ_JBHTSA010000064.1 coordinate 40,511, forward strand.
GCGGCCCGGACGGCACCCGGGGCGCGGGCGGGACGGACGGCGCGGGCCGTACCGGCGTGGCCGGCGCGCTCGACCGGTGGAAGGCGCTCGGCTCCCGTTACGCCCTTCTGCCGCTCCGGGTCTTCCTCGGCGTCACCTTCGTCTACGCCGCGTTCGACAAGCTCACCGACTCCGCCTTCTTCGCCGACTCCGGCACGGGCTCCATCGGCGAGATGATGACCGGCGTCCGCGACAGCTCGGCCATCCCCGCCCTGGTCGACCTCGCCCTCGAGAATCCCGCCGGCTTCGGGTACGCCATCGCCTTCGGGGAGCTCGCCGTCGGCATCGGGACCCTGGTGGGTCTCTTCGCCCGTGTGGCGGCGCTCGGCGGCGCCCTGATCTCGCTGAGCCTCTGGCTGACCGTCAGCTGGCAGGTGAACCCGTACTACCTGGGCAACGACCTCGCCTATCTGATGGCCTGGCTGCCGCTGGTGCTGGCCGGGGCGTCGGTGCTGTCGCTCGACCGGCTCCTCGCCGAGCGGCGCCGGACGCGGTAGACGATCCAGGTCACCAGGCCGGCCGTGCCCAGGCCGCCGAAGAGGACCGGGAACACGACGTACCACGGGGTCGTCCAGGCCCCGGTGGCGTCGCCCGCGTAGAGCCCGGCCAGGGCGAGGGCGGTGAGGCCGGCGATCATCCTGCCGGGGCGGAACTCATGAAGCAGCACGGGTGACCTCCACCTGTCCGACGGCGACCTTGAGGGAGAGGTCGAGGGTGCCTGCCGGGGTGGTCCCGGCCGGCGGGTTCAGGGTCCGGGTCACGTCCCGGTCCGGCGAGATGTCGATGTCGTTCGCCGGCTCGCCCGGCAGCTGCAGATCGCCGAGTCCCACCTGGGCGTGGAGCTTCACGACCGCGTTCTTCGGGACGATCACCTTGAGCTGCCCCGCGCCGACCTCGATCGACGACGACACGGTCGTGCCCGCCGGGACCGCGAGGGCTGACAGATCGAGCGTGCCGACCCCCGTCCCCAGCTCGTAGCGCGGCTGTACGGCGGTGACCGACGCCGGCTTCCACGTCTCGCGGATCCACTCCGTGGTGATCTGGCCGGGCACCGCCGTGGTCAGCGCGAGCAGGCCCGCCGTGACCACGGTGAGGAAGACCGTGCCGAAGCCGGTCCTGCCCAGGAAGCTGCTGACGACCAGACCGAGGCCGAACACCGCGAGCGCGGCGACCAGACCGGTCTGCAGGCTCGTGCCCAGCGGCTCGCTCTCCCAGGTGAGAGAGGTGCCGACCACGGCCGCGACCATGGCGAGCAGATAGACGAGACCCCCGATGGAGAACGGGCTCCGCCGGATCGAGGGCTTCGGCCGTCCGGGAGCGGCGGAGCCGGCGTTCCACCGGCCGCCCGGCTTCGGCACCTCGCCGTCCACCCGACCGTCCTGGTCCACGATGCCCTGCGGCCCCCACAGGTAGCCGACGGCCACCTTGCCCGTCGAGCCGTCCTTGACGATCGGGTCCCGCCACCACGAGGGGAACTCGACGAGCGGCGGGGCCTTGGTCTCGGGCGGGGCCTCGGCGACCGGCCGGGAGGCCGTCGCCGCGTCCGCCCGTCCCTCCGCCTCCACCGCGCCGGCCTGCCGGTGCCGCGACCAGACCGCCGCCGACGACAGCGCGAACGCCACCAGGAGGGCCGAGCCCAGCATCGACCCGCTGTGCAGCATCGACAGGAAGACCCCGCAGCCCACCAGCGCCATCAGCACGGCGGCCAGCGTGCCCCCGGAGACGCGGCCGGTCAGCAGCCTGCGCCCGTCGTTCTCCTCCTCGCCGTCGAGCGGGATCAGCAGCCACGCGAAGCCGTAGAAGATCAGCCCGAGACCGCCCGGCACCGCGAGCACACCGACCACCACCCGGAAGATCACCGGGTCCAGGTCGAAGTACCGGCCGAGGCCGCCGCAGACACCGCCCACGACCTTGCTGCCGCGCGAGCGCCGCAGAGGAGGGGCGGAGACGGCCTCCGCCGGCGGCGTGGCCTCGTGCTGCGAAGGCATCGAACTCGTCATGCGTCCATGGTGACGGCCCGTGACGCCCAGCGGCACCGGGGCCGACCCTGGCCCGACCCTGATATTCGGCGCCCCGCCGCCCCCGAGGCGGTACCAGGGACGATCTCAGGGCCGACCCTGATGTCCAGGGCGGGCCGAACGTGTGACGATCGGTGCATGTCCGCAGCCGCTCGTGTCACCGAGACCGACGAACCGCCCGTGCGCAGGCTCTACCGGAGCGCCGACGGGCGATGGCTCGGCGGTGTCGCGCGCGGCCTGGCCGGCCACCTCGGGCTGCCGGTGGTCTGGGTCCGCATGGCGTTCGTGGTCATGTGCTTCCTGGACGGCCTCGGGCTCCTGATCTACGCGGCCTTCTGGATCGTCGTCCCGCTCGGCGTCGGCGGCCGGACCGCCCCGCGTCCCGTCTTCGAGACCACCCCCGACGGGCGCCGCAGGCTGCGCAAGCCCGACCGGGGGCAGGTCTTCGCCCTCATCGTGCTCGCGATCGGCGCCGCGCTCCTCATCGGGAACATCAGCGTCGACGGCGAGTCCGGCCGGTACGTCTGGCCCCTGCTCCTCGTCGGCGGCGGCGTCGCCCTGGTCTGGCGCCAGGCGGACAACGCCCGCCGGGCCAGCTGGACCGACCCCGGCCGCCGCACGCGCGCCCTCCAGCTCGCCCGCGGTCTCGTCGGCGTCGCCCTGGTCGGCACCGGCCTCGCCGTGTTCGTGGTGGTCCGCGGCTCGGTCGCCCAGCTCGGTACGGCCCTCACCGCCGCCGTCGCCGTCCTCACCGGCATAGCCCTGCTCTCCGGCCCCTGGCTGGTCCGGATGTCGCAGGACCTCACGGAGGAGCGGACCATGCGCATCCGCGCCCAGGAGCGCGCCGAGGTCGCGGCCCACGTCCACGACTCCGTGCTGCACACCCTCACCCTGATCCAGCGCAACGCCGAGGACGCGGGCGAGGTCCGCCGGCTCGCCCGCGCCCAGGAGCGCGAGCTGCGGAACTGGCTCTACAAGCCCGAGGGCACCGGCCGGGACGAGGAGCCCGAGACCCTCGCCGAGGCGGTCAAGAAGGCGGCGGCCGAGATCGAGGACAAGCACGGGGTCCCGATCGAGGTGGTCGTCGTCGGCGACTGCCCGCTCGACGAAGGCCTGGTCGCGCAGATGCAGGCCGCGCGCGAGGCGATGGTCAACGCCGCGAAGTACGGTGGCGAGGGCGGGGCCGTGCAGGTGTACGCGGAGGTCGAGGGCCGCACGGTGTTCGTCTCGGTGCGGGATCGGGGGCCGGGATTCGACCTGGACGCGGTCCCCGAGGACAGGATGGGCGTACGAGAATCGATCATCGGCCGGATGCAGCGCAACGGCGGCACGGCCCGGCTGCGGTCCGTGCCGGGCGGGGGCACCGAAGTGGAGCTTGAGATGGAGAGGGCGGACGGATGAGCGACGAGACCGGGGAAGCGACCGGAACCGAGGCGGGGGCGGGCACGGAGCGCCGGGTGCGGGTGGTGCTCGTCGACGACCACCGGATGTTCCGGACCGGAGTGCAGGCCGAGATCGGCCGCACCGACGTCACCGGCGTCGAGGTGGTCGGCGAGGCCGCCGACGTCGACCAGGCGGTCACCGTCATCACGGCGACCCGCCCCGAGGTCGTCCTCCTCGACGTGCACCTTCCGGGCGGCGGCGGGGTCGAGGTGCTGCGGCGCTGCGCGAGCCTGATGAGCGCGGCGGAGGACCCGGTGCGCTTCCTCGCCCTGTCCGTCTCGGACGCGGCCGAGGACGTCATCGGAGTGATCCGGGGCGGTGCCCGCGGCTATGTCACCAAGACGATCACCGGGACCGACCTGGTCGACTCGATCTTCCGGGTCCAGGAGGGCGACGCCGTCTTCTCGCCCCGGCTCGCCGGATTCGTCCTGGACGCCTTCGCGTCGACGGACGCGCCGCCGGTGGACGAGGACATGGACCGGCTGACCCAGCGGGAGCGGGAGGTGCTGCGGCTGATCGCCCGCGGCTACGCGTACAAGGAGATCGCCAAGCAGCTCTACATCTCGGTGAAGACGGTCGAGTCGCACGTCTCGGCGGTGCTGCGCAAGCTCCAGCTGTCCAACCGCCATGAGCTGACCCGCTGGGCCACCGCCCGGCGCCTGGTCTGATCAGCCGACCCGGGTCGCTCCCGCGAAGGGCATCTCGTCGATGGGGGCGACCCTGACGGGTGCGCCGGGGCGGGGGGCGTGGATCATCTGGCCGCCGCCGATGTAGAGCCCGACGTGGCTGATCCCGGAGTAGAAGAAGATCAGGTCACCGGGGGCGAGCTGGGACCGTGAGACGCGCCGGCCCGCGTTGATCTGGGTGTACGTGGTGCGCGGCAGCGAGACGCCGGCCGCGCGCCAGGCCGCCTGGGTGAGGCCCGAGCAGTCGTACGCCGAGGGGCCCGTCGCCCCCCACACGTACGGCTTGCCGAGCTGGGCGCGGGCGAAGGAGACGGCCTCGGCGGCCCGGCCGTTCGGCGCGGTCACCGGGGCGCGGTCGCCGCCCGAGGAGCGGTCGGCGCGCGCGGTGGCGGGGGCGGCGGTCGCCGTGCCCGTACCCCCGGTGCCGCTGTTCCCGGCCGAGGTGCCGGAGCCGTCGCGGCCCGCTTCGGCGGCCTCGTACCGGGCGCGTTCCTCCGCGGTCAGCCGGGCGAGCACGGTCCGTGCCGCCTGGAGCCTGCCGAGGACGGCCGCCTTCTGGCGCCGCAGCTCCGTCTCGTGCGCGCGCAGTGCGTCCAGGTGGCCCGTCGACTCGGCGCGCAGCTGCCGGACGGCGGCGAGCTCGCGGCGTACGGCGCTGACGGCGGCCGCCTGACGCTCCCCGGCCCGCTCGGCGAGCGCGGCCCGCTCCAGGTACTGGTCGGGGTTCGAGGTGAGGGCGAGCTGGACGGCGGGGTCGAGGCCCCCGGACTGGTACTGGGCGGCGGCCATGGCCCCGAGCCCGTCCCGCGCGGTGTTGAGCCGCTGGGTCCTGCGGGCGGCCTCGTCGCGCAGCCGCTCGAACGCGGCGCGGGCCTCGTCGGCCTTCTCCTTCGCCCCGTTGTACCGCTCGGTCGCGACCTCGGCCTCCTCGTACAGCCGGTCGACCTTCTCCTTGACCTGGGCGGTGGTCGGACGGGGTTCGGCGTGCCCGGACCCCTCGAAGAGCGTCGCGGTCGCGGCGGAGGCGAGGGCGAGGGTGGCGGCGGTGCGGCCCGCCTGACCACCGAGGGGGGACTGCTTGGGTTTTCGGTGTGCTGCCACGAGGGCGGGTCACATCCTCTGCCTGGGGGAGACGGGCCCGCCGGGCCGACGGCGGGCCGCACAGGGGAGACGGACCGCCGCCGGGTTTTCTCGGCGGGGGTGACCGACAACCGCCGGATCGCCGGCGGTGGTGGGGAGCCGGCCACCTGGTGAAGGACGCTAAACCTGGGGTCACGCCCGGGCGGCGGGATGACCGCTATTGGCGACACTTGGCGGTCGGCGACCGAAGCCTTTCGCCCGGGGTGCCGGGCCGAGGGGCATTCCGGCGGCCGTCCGACCGAAGCGACGGACCGGGTGGACCCGGCCGGAAGGCGGTGCTAGGGCCCGGTTAGGCTCCGGCGCATGGACGTACTCATCAATGTCTTCGTCGCCCTGCACATCATCGGTATCGCCGCCCTCCTCGGCGGATTCCTCACCCAGATGAAGGCGATGGGGGCCGGTACGGCCCGCTTCAGCCCCGCGATGCTGCACGGCGCCCTGACCATGCTCGTCACCGGCGTCGCGCTGGTCGGCCTCAACCAGGCGGACGACCAGAGCGTCGACAACCTGAAGATCGGCATCAAGCTCGGGATCCTCGTCGTGATCCTCGCCCTCGTCTACGTCAAGCGCGACGAGGAGCGGGTCGAGAAGGGCCTCTTCGCCGCCGTCGGCGGTCTGACCATGGCGAACATCTTCATCGCGACCCTCTGGACGTGACCCCGGGGGCCTGACCCGGGAACGTGACCGGAGCCCTCCGGAGAGCCGCCGACCGCGCGGGTGTGACCGGTACCGCAGGCCGGAGAGGAAGGCGGCTCCCGAAGGCGGGCCCGGATGTCGGTGGGGCGTCCTAGACTCGTGAGGCGATGAGCAGCCTCTTTGACGACAGCTTCCTGGCCGGCCTCCAGAACCACTCCTCGGAGGAGCCCCCGCCCCACCCCGAGGACCACGAGCACGGCTCCCCGGCCGGGGAGGACGTCCCGCACGACCTCTTCGGGGAGCACTTCGACGTGCCCCCGCCCGCCCGGGACACCCACTACCGCGACGGCGCCCCCCGCCCCGTCGTGGACACCGCCGCGCTCCTGGACGGGCTGAACGAGCAGCAGCGCGCCGCCGTCGTCCACACGGACACCCCGCTGCTCATCGTCGCCGGAGCCGGCTCCGGCAAGACCCGGGTGCTCACCCACCGCATCGCCCACCTGCTGGGCACGCGGCACGTGCACCCCGGCCAGATACTGGCGATCACCTTCACGAACAAGGCCGCCGGCGAGATGAAGGAGCGCGTCGAGCAGCTCGTCGGACCGCGCGCCAACGCCATGTGGGTGATGACCTTCCACAGCGCCTGCGTCCGCATCCTGCGCCGCGAGTCGAAGAGGCTCGGCTTCACCTCCTCCTTCTCGATCTACGACGCCGCCGACTCCAAGCGCCTGATGTCCCTGGTCTGCCGCGACCTGGACCTCGACCCGAAGAAGTTCCCGCCGAAGTCCTTCAGCGCCAAGATCTCGAACCTCAAGAACGAGCTGATCGACGAGGAGACCTTCGCCGACCAGGCCGTCGACGGCTTCGAGAAGACGCTCGCCGAGGCCTACCGGATGTACCAGGCGCGGCTGCGCGAGGCCAACGCCCTGGACTTCGACGACATCATCATGACGACGGTCCATCTGCTCCAGGCGTTCCCGGACGTCGCCGAGCACTACCGCCGCCGCTTCCGGCACGTCCTCGTCGACGAGTACCAGGACACCAACCACGCCCAGTACACCCTCGTGCGGGAGCTCGTCGGCACCGGCTACGAGGACCTCGGCCCCGCCGAGCTGTGCGTCGTGGGCGACGCCGACCAGTCGATCTACGCCTTCCGCGGCGCCACCATCCGCAACATCCTCCAGTTCGAGGAGGACTACCCGGACGCGACGACGATCCTCCTGGAGCAGAACTACCGCTCCACGCAGACGATCCTCTCCGCCGCGAACGCCGTCATCGAGCGCAACGAGTCCCGCCGCCCCAAGAACCTCTGGACGAACGCCGGCGCGGGCTCGCAGATCACGGGCTACGTCGCCGACACCGAGCACGACGAGGCCCAGTTCGTCGCCGACGAGATCGACCGGCTCACCGACGCGGGCGAGGCCAAGGCCGGAGACGTCGCCGTCTTCTACCGGACCAACGCCCAGTCGCGTGTCTTCGAGGAGATCTTCATCCGCGTCGGGCTGCCCTACAAGGTCGTCGGCGGCGTGCGCTTCTACGAGCGCAAGGAGGTCCGGGACGTCCTCGCCTACCTGCGCGTCCTCGCCAACCCCGAGGACAACGTCCCGCTGCGCCGCATCCTCAACGTCCCCAAGCGGGGCATCGGCGAGCGCGCCGAGGCGATGATCGACGCCCTCTCGCTGCGCGAGAAGATCACCTTCCCGCAGGCCCTCAAGCGCGTCGACGAGGCGTACGGCATGGCGGCCCGCTCGGCGAACGCCGTCAAGCGGTTCAACGCGCTGATGGACGAGCTGCGCACCGTCGTCGAGTCCGGCGCCGGCCCCGCCGTCGTCCTGGAGGCCGTCCTGGAGCGCACGGGCTACCTCGCCGAACTCCAGGCCTCGACCGACCCGCAGGACGAGACCCGGATCGAGAACCTCCAGGAACTCGCCGCCGTGGCCCTGGAGTTCGAGCAGGAGCGCGGCGAGGAGCCCGCGACCCTCGCCGAGTTCCTGGAGAAGGTCGCGCTCGTCGCCGACTCCGACCAGATCCCGGACGAGGACGAGGAGGGCCGGGGCGTCATCACCCTGATGACCCTGCACACCGCCAAGGGCCTCGAGTTCCCCGTCGTGTTCCTGACGGGCATGGAGGACGGCGTCTTCCCGCACATGCGCGCCCTCGGCCAGGCGAAGGAACTGGAGGAGGAGCGGCGCCTCGCGTACGTGGGCATCACGCGCGCGCGGGAGCGGCTCTACCTGACGCGCTCGTCGATGCGCAGCGCCTGGGGCCAGCCCTCGTACAACCCGGCCTCGCGCTTCCTGGAGGAGATCCCGCCCGCGTACCTGGAGTGGAAGCGGACCGGTCCGATGGCGAAGCCCGCCGGGCCGACCTCGGGGATCACCTCCTCGCTCTCCTCCTCCCGTTCGCGCTCCGGCCCATCGGGCTTCGCGACCCGGCGGGCGGGGGAGAAGCCGGTGATCTCCCTCCAGGTCGGCGACCGGGTCACGCACGACCAGTTCGGCCTCGGCACGGTCATGACGGTGACGGGAGCGGGCGCGGACGCCCAGGCGACGATCGACTTCGGCGACGAGAAGCCGAAGCGGCTGCTGCTGCGGTACGCGCCGGTCGAGAAGCTGTAGCGGCGGAGACGCCGTACGCGAGCGGGCCCCGGCCGATGAGGCC